>CAZYLX010000008.1:0-18044 GCA_964648595.1 uncultured Acidimicrobiaceae bacterium | reverse complement strand
CTATGATGCCCCCATAGAAATACCCTATCACCCCGCCCGCATTCAAAGAGCTCGAGTCCGAGTTGGCCGACGTCGTCAATCAGAAGAAGTCGGCCGTCGAGAACCAGAACTTCGAAGAAGCCGGCACTCTGCGCGACAAGGAAAAGGAACTCCTTGCCCGCAAAGAGGAGATGGAGTCCGAGATCAAGGCCAGCGGTGTCGACCTGTTCGACGAGGTCGACGAAGAGTCGATCGCCGAGGTCCTGTCGATCTGGACCGGTATCCCCGTCTACAAGCTCACCGAAGAAGAGACCGAGAAGCTCCTTCGCATGGAAGATGAGCTGCACAAGCGAGTCATCGGTCAACAAGACGCAGTTCACGCCGTCTCCCAGTCGATCCGCCGCACCCGTGCCGGGCTCAAGGATCCGAAGCGGCCGTCCGGCTCGTTCATCTTCTTGGGTCCCACCGGTGTCGGCAAGACCGAACTGGCCAAGACGCTCTCCGATTTCTTGTTCGGTGACGACAACGCGATGATCACCCTCGACATGTCCGAGTACATGGAGAAGCACACGGTGAGCCGACTCATTGGTTCGCCCCCCGGCTACGTGGGCTACGAAGAGGGCGGTCAGCTGACCGAAGCGGTTCGCCGCAAGCCCTTCTCGGTTGTGCTGTTCGACGAGATCGAAAAGGCCCACCCCGACGTGTTCAACACGCTCCTCCAGATTCTGGAAGAGGGACGTCTCACCGATTCGCAGGGTCGTTCTGTCGACTTCCGCAACACCGTGCTCATCATGACCTCCAATCTGGGCACCCAGGATCTTCGCAAAGCCACACTCGGCTTCTCGAGGAATGACGAGGCCGTGACCTACGAGCGCATGAAGGAGAAGGTCAATGACGCACTCAAGGCGCACTTCCGGCCTGAGTTCCTCAACCGTGTCGACGAGACCATCGTGTTCCACGAGCTGAGCAAGGCCGAAGTGACCGAGATCGTCGACCTTCTCATCAAGCGGACCGTCGGCCAGCTCGAAGGTCAGGGCATCGGCCTCGAACTGACCGACGAAGCCAAGCACCACTTGGCTGACGCCGGCTATGACCCCACCATGGGTGCTCGTCCTCTGCGTCGTGCCATCCAGCGTTTGATCGAAGACACGCTCTCCGAGAAGCTGCTCTACAAGGAGTTCCGCGCTGGGCAGATCATCGTGGTTGATGTCGGTGAGGATGAAGAGACCGGCAATCCTGCCCTCACCTTCACCGCTCACGAGGGATTCCAGCCCCCCTCTACTCCGGAGCTCGCAGAAACCGAATAGCTGAACGCCTCCTCGCCGGGCGCCTCGGCCACCCCGAGTTGCTCGCTGGTATTGGGTCATGTGAACTCGTCCGAAGCGCCGGTCCACTAGGTTGAACCGGTGCTTCGGCCGTTTTCGACAGTTCTCCGGCGTCTTTGGCTGATCGGGACCCTCCTCCTGCTTCTTGCTGGTTGCGACTCTGCGATCAGTGTCGACGTCACCGTGGAAGAGGACGGTTCAGGCGTGGTCCGGGCGGAGGTCGAGCTTGACGGAGCGGCGACCTCGGAGATCATCGACCTCGGCACGGTCGGACTGGCGCTCGGCGATCTCGACGATGCGGGCTGGGAGACCGATGCCCCTCAGAGGCTCGAGTCCGGAGGACTTCTCCTTTCAGCGAGCAAGGCGTTCGGGACACCAGAGCAGCTTGACGCAATCATGACGGAGATCTCCGGGTCGGCCGGGCTGTTCAGTGACTTCGAGCTCGTCAGAACCAAGGAGTTCGCCCGCGTCAACTACGCGATGACCGGCTCCATCAACCCCGCGGGTTTTGAGCCGTTCGGTGATGCCGAGTTGGTTGAGCTGCTGGGTCGGTCGATAGAGGACATGGCAGCGCGCTACGGAGCGACCGCCGCCGATATCAGCGTGACGCTGCGCGTGGAGCTGCCTGGTGATCCTCGACTCACTGAGGAATCGACCGGCGCAGCAATCAGCAGCGATGACACCACGGTTCGTGTCTGGGAGACATCGCTCGATGCCTCCGGTCCGACTGCTGTCTCGGTCGCGGCATCGACACGGACGGTGGCTGCGCTGGTCTGGCGGGGCGTTGCAGTGCTCGCCGCCGTGCTTGCGGGACTGGTGCTTCTCGGCCAGTTGTTGCGGCTCCTGCGGCCGCAGAACCGACGAAAGAAGCGCCCGACCGAAGCGGCCAAGGCAAAGCCGAAACCTCGTCCTGCCCCGGTCATCCCGGCCGAAGAATCGATCATCGACAACGAAGCCGTCAGCACGACACCGGTCGTTGTCGCTCTCGACGGTATGGGGGTGGTGTACCGCGAAGGCGACGACATCCACCAGATCCTCGTGCCGTTCGTGCGCGAGATGGGCTCGACGGTCACCGAGGACGAGATCATTGCACGATCCCGAGCGCTCAGCCTCGGCCGCATGACTACGGCCGACTTCTGGCGATCGCTCGAGATCGAAGGTGATGCCAACCAACTCGACGACGCCTACCTCGCTCGCCATCAGCTCAACCCGGGCGTGATCAAGTTCCTTCGGACACTGCGAGACCAGGGTGTGCAGGTGGCGTGTATCACGAACGATGCGACCACCTGGGCCAACAAGCTCAAGGCTCGACACAGCCTCGGTGGTCTGATCGACCCTTGGATCCTGAGCGGCGCGGTGGGTGTGCGCAAGCCCGACCGACCGATATTCGAAGTGTTGCGCCGCGTGACTGGGCAGCCGCCGAACCTGATCATGGTGGTCGACGATGATCTCGCCAATCTCGATGCGGCCCGCGAGCTCGGCTATCGCACCGCGTGGTTCGCTCCTGGCGCAACGGTTGACGAGTCGAATGGACACGCCATTCTCCGGAGCTTCGAGGTGTCGACTCCCGTCGACTAGCACTGCTCCCGCCGACTAGCACTGCCCGGTCAGGCCACGAACGCGCGATGGCGCGCGGATCTGACACTGGCCGTGTCCGCACGGACCTACCCTCGGCCTGATGAGCACTGCGATTCGGTTCGGCTGTCAGTACGCCCGTCAGGACGGGCAGAGTCCGATCGAGGTCGCCCAACGGGCCGAGGCGGCAGGGTTCGACGTCTTCACCGTGGCGGACCACGTTGGGCCGGGCCTGGCCCCGATGCCGACGCTGGCTGCTGTCGCCCAGGCGACCGAGTCGATCCGACTCGGAACCTTTGTCCTGAACGCCACCATGCGCAACCCGGTGCAGCTGGCATGGGAAGTATCGACCGTCGATCAACTCTCGAACGGCCGCTTCGAATTGGGACTGGGGGCGGGCCACACGCCACACGAGTACGAGGAGACCGGTGTCGAACGTCTGGCGCCGGCGCGACGAAAGGCACAACTGGCCGAGCAAGTTCGGATCATCCGGGCACTGTTGGATGGCGAGACGCTCGACTTCGACGGCGTCTTCCATCAGCTTCGCGGCGCCGTGGTCGATCGAGCAGTACAGGACCGGCTTCCGATTCTGGTTGGTGGCAATGGTGCGGCACTGCTGGGTCACGCGGGTGCCAACGCCGACATCATCGGCTTCCAGGGCCTGGGTCGAACCCTCGAGGATGGCCATCGCCACAGCGTGAAATGGTCGAGCGCTCACCTCGACGATCAGGTGGAACAGGTTCGCCTCAGCGCTGGGGACCGGTTCGGCCGGCTCGAGTTCAACGCGCTCGTGCAGGTGCTTGACATCACCGATGACGCAGCGGCGTCAATCGCCCAGCTCGTCGAACGGGTGGACGGCCTCACGGCCGCCGATGTCGAGGAGACCCCATACGTGTTGATCGGCTCCGTCGATCAGATCGCCGACAAGGTCGCCCGTTGCCGAGAGCGATGGGGGATCGGCTACTTCTCCGTGCGAGCCGTCGAGGCCTTTGCGCCGGTGATCGGCGCCTTGCGCGGCCGCTGATCGCGCTCTGGCCCGAACCGCGTTGCGTTTGTCCTGAGTTCGGGCACAAACGCAACGCGGAAGAGTGGTTGGGTTCGGCAAGCGCAACGCGGACAGGGCTGTCACACCCCGCGGCCATGATGCACCCATGGCAAAGCAACGGCGAACGTTCGTGTGCCGGTCGTGCGGGTCGGAGACTCCAGCATGGACCGGGCAATGCACTGGCTGTGATGGCTGGGCAACCATCGAGGAGGTGCTCGTCCGCGTCGGCCGGCCTCGACCGGCTGCTGCTCGGTCGGTCACACCACTGAGCTCTTTCGACGGGTCGACATCGGTTCCCAATCCGGTTGGCATCACTGAGGTGGACCGAGTGCTCGGCGGTGGTCTCGTTGCCGGTTCGGTCACGCTGCTCAGCGGGGAACCTGGGATCGGCAAGTCCACGCTGACGCTCCAGCTTGCTTGTTCGGTGGCATCGAGCGGGGCTGGGGTGGTGCTCGTCACTGGGGAAGAGGCGCCAGCACAGGTCGCAGCCAGAGCGAGTCGTCTTGGGCCGATCCCTTCCTCGCTCGTCGTGCTCGACGACACGACGGTCGACACGATCGTCTCGACGCTGGCCGCCGAGCGGCCGGCCGTTGCCGTGATCGATTCGATTCAGACGCTTCGCGTCGCTCACATCGACGCATCGCCAGGCTCGGTCAGCCAGGTGCGGGAGTCAGCCGCCCGACTCGTCGCCGTCGCAAAGGCCGAGGCGATCTCGCTCGTCCTGATCGGCCACGTCACCAAGGACGGCGCACTGGCCGGTCCCCGCTTGCTCGAACACGTGGTCGACACCGTCCTCTCGTTCACCGGTGATCGGCATCACGACCTTCGCTTCCTTCGAGCGGTCAAGCATCGGTTCGGGCCGACCACCGACGTCGGACTGTTCGAGATGAGCGGGATGGGGTTAGAGGCCGTCGCCGATCCGAGCGGGCGCTTCCTCGCCGACCGGCGGCTCGACACCGCGGGTTCGATGGTGGTCCCAGCGCTCGACGGTCATCGCCCGATCCTCGTCGAGGTGCAGGCGCTGGCAAGTCCTCACGGCGATCGTCCGGCCTCGATCCAGGCGGAAGGGCTCAGCGCCAGCCGGGCAAAGCTGGTGTGCGCAGTACTCGAGCAGCGCGCCGCCGTGTCGACCTTTGGTCAGCAGGTCTTTGTCTCCTCCGCCGGCGGTGCGTCGATCGTCGAGCCGGGGGCCGATCTCGGTGTCGCGTTGGCTGTTGCGTCCGCCGTCGTCGATCAGCCGTTTCCCGCCGATCTGGTCGCCTGCGGCGAAGTCGGCCTTTCTGGGGAGGTGCGTTCGGTTCCCCAGCTCGAACGGCGCCTTGGCGAAGCGTTCCGACTCGGATTCCGAACGGCCATCGTGCCCACATCCGCTGACCGTGGGCCAACCGGCATGCGGCTGATCCGAGTGGGTACGGTGGCCGAGGCGGTTGCTCAGCTACCAGTCTCGGTCGGTGCGCCATTCTGAGCGTTTCTGTCCAGCGGCCATCCCGTCGCAGAGCCCGCTGACCAGCGGGCATGCGGCTCACTCGACCCACCGGAGAGAGCTCGTCGCACTTCATGAACTACGATGGTGCAATGGAATTCGGTCTCGATGGCGCAATGGCGCGTGCCCTGACCCAGGTAGCGCCTGGTACGCCGCTGCGCGATGGTCTCGACCGAGTCCTCCAATCTGGCCGTGGTGGCCTGATCGTCTTCGGTGACGGCCCGGACGTTTTGAACATCTGCTCCGGCGGTTTCCTGCTGGATGCCGCGTTCACGCCGCAGCGGTTGTCGGAACTCGCCAAGATGGATGGTGCGATCATCCTCGCGTCAGACGGCAGCCGGATCGCTCGGGCCAATGTCCACCTCGTTCCGAACCCGAACGTGCCAACCGCTGAGACGGGTACTCGCCATCGAACGGCTGAGCGAGTGGCAAGGAGCCTGAACGTCCCCGTGATTGCCGTCTCGGAGTCTCGCAAGGAGATTCAGGCGTACGTCAGCGATCAACGCCATTCGCTCGAGCCGGTCAGCAGGCTTCTGGAGCGATCGAATCAGGCCCTGCAGACGCTCGAGCGCTACCGGAACCGACTCGATCAGGTGACATCCACCCTTGCAGCGCTTGAAATCAACAACCTCGTTGCGCTCAAGGACGTCGTCGAAGTGCTCCAGCGAGCGGAGATGACCGTCCGGATCGCCACCGAGATCGAGCGCAGTCTGCTCGAGCTCGGTTCAGATGGGCGCCTGGTCCGCCTACAGCTCAATGAGTTGATGGGCGGTGTAGCCGACGACCGCCGTCTGCTCATTCGCGACTACTTCCAGGACGACAGCACCTTCCGCGTCGAAGAGGCGATGGCGGCACTTTCGGCGCTCGACGACGATTCGCTGTTCAACGAAGAGATCATGGCAAAGACGCTGCACCTGGCATCGGCCGGTACCGATCTCAGCGCGTCGTTGAACCCTCGGGGGCTTGGTTTGTTGACCAGAGTTCCCCGGTTGGCCGAGCCGCTCATGGAGCAGCTCGTCGAGCAGTTCTGCACGCTCGATGTGCTCCTCGCAGCCACGACAGAAGAGCTGGCGAACGTCGAGGGAATGTCCGAGCTGCGGGCCGATGAACTCCATGCGGAAATCTCCGCTGCGGCGTCTTCAGCACGCCGCAAGAGCGTTGGCGCCCGTCGAGTCTGAGCCTTTCCCTGAGCTCGAATATGTGTCGCCCGAGGTCGGGTTGGCTGACGAAAATCAGCGCGAGCGGAGTTCCAGCTGATCGCGCTTCATGATCAGGTAGCGACGGTCGCGCTGCTCGAGCCACCCGAGCCGAATGAAGCTGGCGATGGCCTTGTTCACCCGTTCGCGGCTGGCGCCAACCATGCCGGCCAATTCTTCTTGGGTGACCGGGAGAGCGAACTCGTCGTGGTCGCCTGCGATCTCGAGAAGGCGCTTGGCCGTTCGACCCGTGACATCGAGGAAGACAGAGTCGGCAAGCACGCCGTCCATGGCTCGTAGTCTGTTGGCGAGGAGAGCGACGACTCGCCACAGCTGCTTTGGATCGTTCTCGTAGATGTTGCGAAGCGGGCCGTACGGAATGGCGATCGCGCTAGAAGGTTCGAGCGCCCGAGCGTCGGTGGAGCGGCGTTGCTGATCAAACAACGGCATTTCGCCGAACAAATCGCCGTCTTCCATCAGGGCGACGACGGATTCTCGGCCATCGATCGAGCGGTTGACCATCGCGATTCGACCGCTCATGGTGACGTACAGCTGATCTGGCTCGTCTCCCTCGGCGAAGAGCACGTCGCCTCGCTGAAGGTCAAGTGTGTCGCATTGGTTGGCGAGCTCCTCGAGCAGGTCATCAGTGAAATCGGCGAACAGCTCGATAGTGCGGAGCAACGCGAGTTCGACCATTCGGTCACCGTACCGAGTTGGAGTGCTCTTTGTCACATGCGCTCGGTGCAGTCATCTGTGACGCCGGTTGGGGGCAGAAACGGCGGTCGAGGTTCGCTTCGCAGCTATCGTCAGCGGCCATGGGACTCTGGGGAATCGTTGTTGCCGGTGGGTCCGGCGCCCGGTTCGGCACCCTGAAGCAGCTGGAACCGCTTGGCGGCCGGCGGGTCCTCGATTGGGCGGTTTCCTCGCTGGCGGGAGCTGATGCATCGAACGGCGTCGATGGTGTGGTGTTGGTTGTGCCCCAATCGTTGCTCGAGCGCGACGACCTTCCGGGCGATGTGGTCGTCGCGGGCGGATCGACACGCTCGGCCTCGGTTCGAGCTGGTCTGGCAGCCATACCCCATGGGACCGAACAGGTCCTGGTCCACGACGGTGCTCGACCTTTGGCCTCGGCAGCGATGGTCAACCGGGTGATCGCGGGCCTGAGCGAGGCGTCCGCCGTGGTGCCCGTGGTGCCGGTGACCGACACGCTGCGCCGCACGTCGGGCGGAGCGGCCGACCGCTCGAGCCTCGTTGCGGTCCAGACGCCCCAAGGATTCGATGTGGCGCTCCTCCGGCGAGCTCATGAGTCCGGGGAAGACGCAACCGATGATGCCTCGTTGATCGATGCGCTTGGGGAGCTCGTGCTACACGTGGAGGGCGAGAGGTCGAACATCAAGGTCACCGAACCATCCGATCTTGCCATTGCCGAGGCGCTTCTCAGCTTCGCGGCTGATGATCTCGTCACGCCCTCGATCGTTGAATCGGAGGCGTCGCCATGAACGACCCTCAGCTCCGCATCGGACATGGCTTCGACGTTCACTGTTGGTCCGACGACGCAGATCGACACCTCGTGCTGGGCGGTACGCACTTTCCCGACATCAGCGGGCTCGTCGGTCACAGCGATGCCGACCCGATCGCTCATGCCTGCGCCGATGCCATCCTCGCCGCTTCCGACTGCCCTGACATCGGCCAACTGTTCAGCGACACCGATCCTGCCTTGGCTAACGCAGACAGCGTCGAACTTCTTCGTCGAGCGATGGTCGAGGTTGCTGTTGCTGGTTGGGCGGTGGTGAACGTCGACTGCACGGTAGTGCTCGACTCGCCGAAGCTGGCGCCGCACAAACAAGAGATCGAAGCTCGCCTCAGCGACGTCGTCGGCGGCGAGGTGCGGGTCAAAGGAAAGCGGACAGAAGGCCTCGATGGTCTCCAAGGAGGCGTGCAATGTCACGCCGTGGCACTGGTGGTAAAGGTATGAGCGGGCAAAAATCAAGCGGCCGTGGGAACAGCGGCAGTAGCAGTGGACGAGGCGGCGACAAGTCGTCGGGAGGCCGAGGGAAGTCGAGTCGCGGGCAGAAGTCGGACGCGTCGCGTTCGGGGCGGCAGCCATCAGCGACGGGACCAGAGCGTGAGCCGGCGGCCGGTCGCGGCGGACCACCATCGCGTCGGGGCAAGGCACCTGCTCGCCAGGGACGACGATCACCCGCGGCCAAGCGGGGCGTCGGTGGCGATCATGTCGAAGGTCGCCAGGCGGTTCGCGAGTTGCTCCTCGCTGAGACCCGGCGAGTCCGTGAGATCGTGATGATCGAGGATCTCGACCAGGCAGACATTCTCGACGACATCAAGGAGCTGTCGTTCGAGATGAAGGTGCCGTTGCGTTCGGTGCCAAGGCGTCGGTTCGAGTCCGAGGCTGCGACCGAGTCGCATCAGGGCGTGATGGCCAGGGCGGACGCACTCCCGGAGCACTCCCTCGACGACTTGGCGAGGAAGTCGGGAGCTCATCTGCTCGTCTTGGACGGTGTGACGGACCCCGGAAACCTCGGAGCTCTGCTCCGAACGGCGGAGTGTGCCGGTGTGACGGGAGTGGTTCTGGCCAGGCATCGCGCCGTGCACGTGTCGCCGACTGTCACCAAGACCGCTGCCGGGGCGGTCGAGCATCTGCCGATGGCCGTCGTTGGTGGCATTCCGACTGCGGTCAAGGATCTGAAGGATCTCGGCGTGCTCACGGTTGGTCTCGACATGGATGGCGAGACGTCGGTGTTCTCGCTTCCCCTTGGGGCCGATCAGCCGGTGGCTCTGGTGTTGGGCGCTGAAGGTCGAGGTCTCAGCCGACTGGTGCGGGAACGCGTCGATGTTCGCTCATCGATCCCGATGCTCGGCCAATTGAATAGTCTGAACGTTGCCATGGCCGGCGCGATCGCCATGTTCGAGGTGGTGCGCCGGCGGGCCTTGTCTGTGGAGGGAACATGACGACATACATCGCGTGGGACGGCAACGAGTACCCACTGCCGACTCCGGAGGGTTGGTATCTGGGATCTGACGATCGCTGGTGGCCCGAGGGCCACGGGCCAGGCCCGAAGTTGGCGGCGCCTCTGGCTCCGGCCGCGCCGCCGCCTCCCGGCATACCTTCGGCTGCGCCACCGCAGAACATGGCGCCGCCCGACACGGTCTACTCGGCCCCACCGCCCGGGAGCCCGACCCAACCATTCGTTACTGGTGAGGGCCCTTCCTCATCTGGCAACAAGGGCAAGGGCGCTCTGCTGATTGCCGTTGCGCTCGTCGGCCTGCTGGCTCTCGGCGTCGGAGCATTCGTTGCTCTTGGGTCCGATGCCGATGACGAGACCGATGCTGCGGCAACCACTGTGTTCCAGACACAGGCTGGCGGCGTAGCAGAAGGTTCAGACACCACCACGACCGACTCCGACAACACTGAAGAGAATGATTCGCCGGACACCACAGCTGCAATTGTTGATGGGCGCGGGTCGATCGATGACCCGTATGCCATCGGTGAGACGATGGTCATCGCCTATGAGGATTTCGAGTCGGGCGAGCAACGGGAGTGGAACATCGAGGTGCTCGACCCGATCAGGGACATCACCGAGGCTGTTGCCGAGGAGAATCAATTCAACGATCCTCCGGAAGAGGGATCCCGATTCATGGGCGCGCCGGTGCGGGTGACGTATGCCTCCGGTCCGGTACCTGCGTCGCTGTTCGAGCTCACCTTCAAGGCGGTTGGACCCAGTGGTGTCGTCTTGGCGACCTTCGACCCATCTTGTGGGGTCATTCCCGACGAGCTGGACACGTTTGCCGAACTCTTCGAGGGCGGCGCGGTCGAAGGGAATGTCTGCTGGTCAGTGCCGGAGGGAGACATTGGCGATCTCACGATGATCGTCGAGGTCTTCCTCGACGACGTCACGGTCTATGCCGATCTGGACGGCTGATCGAGTCACACGATTGCGTGCGGGCCTCGAAATGCTCGCTCGATCGAAGAAACGTGAGACGAGCCCGAAGTGGGATTCGAACCCACGACATCTGCTTTACAAGAGCAGCGCTCTGGCCAACTGAGCTATTCGGGCAGGTGGCTGATGGTAGCCCGGGCAGGCTGCTGCAACTGCCTGGGTGGCCAGTGGCGATCGTCATGCTAAAACTGTCCGACGGCCACGGCACCAACGGTGCTTGCAACGGCCTCGAACGTTCCCGTACGACGACCCTCAGGAGACCACATGACCGCAGGCGCACACGACTCCGGTGAGGGGTTCGGACGTTCCGCTGGCGTCAACGCGGCTCGCGGCATCGCGGTCATCGTGGGTGCTGTTCTCCTCGGCATCTTCTTGATGGCGCGCGGCATTGACGACAACAGCGTCGCCGCCGAGGAGGTCACAACCACCACGGTGCCTGTGCAATCAGCGGACGGCTCCGATGGCGAGTCCGGTGGTGACGATGTCGTCACCACCGTCCCGGTCGAGGACGAACCTGAGACCGACACCACCCTTGGCGCCCAGCGGAACCCTGCTGAGGTCTTGACCCTGGCGTTGAACGGCACGAGTCCGATCGAAGCTGGTGTGGCGGGCAAGACTCGCGATGTGTTGACAACCGCCGGCTACGCATCGGCTACGCCGAAGAATGCCGATACGCCCGGACCGTCAGTGATTCTCTTCACCGAGGGGTTCGAGTCGAATGCTCGAGCAATCGCAGAGCTGTTCAGTGTCGATCCGGCCGCCGTCGTGAAGCCGTTCGACGCCGCGACCTCCCCGATCAGCGACACGCAGAGCGCAAACGTGATCGTGATGGCCGGAAGCGATGGAGTCATCTCTCCCTGACGGGGGCGGTGGCTCGATCATCTTCTCTCATGCGGGCGGTTGTCGCCTTCGACAAGTTCCGAGGTTCTGCGACCTCTCAGGAACTCCTTGCTGCGGTTGGCCCAGCGCTGAAAGCTGCCGGCTGGACGGTGAACGGCATCGGGCTCGCTGACGGGGGAGAGGGCTCGCTCGATGTTCTCGGCGGCGCGAACAAGTCATCGCTCGTCACCGACCCCCTGGGTGATCCCGTCGAAGCGGCTTGGCGGCTCGACGGTCGTACGGCGTTCATCGAAATGGCAGCGGCATCGGGCCTGGCCTTGGTCGGTGGGGCTGAGGAAAATGATCCGATCACCGCCGACACGTTTGGAACTGGCGAACTGATCAGCCAGGCGATCGAACTCGGGGCCCGCACCGTCTACGTGTTGCTGGGTGGATCAGCGACCACCGACGGTGGTTTCGGTGCGCTTCGGGCCATGCCGCCTTCGGTCAGGCTGAAGGAGATCGACCTCGTTGTCGCCTGCGACGTGCAGACGATGTTCACCGATGCCGCAGTCGTGTTCGGACCACAGAAGGGGGCGTCGGTCGCCCAGGTCAAGCTCCTGACTCGTCGCCTCGAACGCCTGGCCCAGATCTACCTGGAGGAGTACGGGATCGACGTCAGCGGACTCGCTGGAGCCGGCGCAGCGGGCGGTCTTGCCGGTGGGCTTGTCGCCGTCGGTGCCCGAATCGAGAGCGGGTTCGACGTGCTTGCTGAGGAGGCTGGGCTCGACGAGTTGCTGGTTGGTGCTGACCTCGTGATCACCGGCGAGGGCTTCTTTGACGCCGAGTCCTTCAACGGCAAAGTGGTGGGTGGAGTCGCATCATGGGCAGCTGCCGAGGGAGTCCCCGTCCTGGCCATTGTTGGAGGCAGCTCGGGTGAGGTCGTACTGCCGTCGGACTTCACGCTCGTCGAACTCGCCGCTCGATTCGGCGAGTCCGCATCCTGGGATCAGACAATGGCGCTTGCAGCCCAGGTCGCAGCCGAGCACGTCAGGTCGTTCACCTCGGACCGGTGAGGACCAGCCCATCGTTCACTCGCCGTCAGATGCTCGATTCATGGCGAAGACGACTGCGGCGATGATCGCAATCACGACGGCAACCTTGGTGACAGTGAGCGCGAAACCGATGATCATCTTGAACACGAACAGAGTGAGGAAGACGGCGATGGCAGAGCCGACGACGATTACCGAGAGCGGTGTCTTCGGGCGTTCGAGCGGCGCTGCCATCACCACATCGTAGGCCACACCCCGTCGCCGGGACCGGCGGGCGCACGGTCAGACATGGATGCGGGGTGGCGAGGAGCCCGACGTTCGTTCTTGAGTTGGACTACCGCACCAGCGACGACCGCAAGAGGGTCGCTGGTCTTGCCCGCGTGTGCGTTGTGGTGAATCGCCCGGCGGGCGTCACTCATCGGCACCTCGCAGAGGTGGTGCACGAGGTCGGCCAGCCGCTCGCTCGGCGTGTCTGGCTGTCGAGCAGAGTCGTCAGAGTCCGTGCTGTTGTTGGAGTAGGTGCCGCTGTTGGCGTATTGAGAAGTGAAGGGAACCACGATGGACCTCCGTCCCGCGGGTGGGTGGTGAGAAAGGCAACGGATCGTTCGGCCTAGAACTTGAGAGATTTCCTGGGCCAAACGGCCCAAGCCAGCTGGGAGGGATTGCTCGGTAGGCCGTTCGGGCCATTTCGCTGCGTTCTGTGCCGAATTTCGCTCGCAACATTCAACATCGGACCGAAGTCTGCCGAACATGGACCTGTCATCGTCGCTTCTCCCCTTTGCGACGGTGACCCTTCTCGGCGGGAACCGGGAAAACGGCCGGCAGCTCACGCTGTCGGCCGTTCAAGTTTTCCGGTGGTCGGATCGATGCAGTTAGCACTCTCCTCGTTAGAGTGCTAACTCGAAAATGACCGACCCCGAGGAGGACTCGCCCACATGGCGAAGAACATTTCGTTTGATGACGATGCCCGACGCAAGCTGGAATCGGGCATGAATCAGCTCGCAGACGCTGTCCGAGCCACGCTGGGCCCGAAGGGCCGCAATGTCGTGCTCGAAAGGAAGTGGGGCGCACCCACGATCACGAACGATGGTGTCTCCATCGCGAAGGAAATCGATCTCGAAGATCCGATCGAGCGCATTGGCGCCGAGCTCGTCAAAGAGGTGGCAAAGAAGACAGACGACGTTGCCGGTGATGGAACGACCACCGCCACGGTTCTTGCATGGGCCATGGTCGGCGAGGGCTTGCGCAATGTCACCGCCGGCGCCAACCCGATGTCAATGAAGCGGGGCATCGAAGCTGGTGTAGCGGCAGCAGTGAAGTCGATCCGTGAGATGGCTGTCGAGGTCGAGGACAAGTCACAAATCGCACAGGTCGCGTCGATCTCGGCCAACGACAAGACGATCGGTGGCCTCATTGCCGATGCCATCGACAAGGTAGGCAAGGACGGAGTTGTGACCGTCGATGAGTCGAACACGTTCGGAATGGATCTCGAGTTCACCGAGGGAATGCGGTTCGACAAGGGCTACATCAGCCCGTACTTCGTCACCGATACCGAGCGGATGGAGGCAGTGTTCGAGAATCCTTACGTGCTGTTCGTCGGCTCGAAGGTCGGCAACGTTCGCGACCTCGTACCACTGCTCGAGAAGATCATGCAGACCGGCAAGGCGCTCGTGATCATTGCCGAGGATGTCGAGGGCGAGGCCCTGTCCACCCTCGTGGTCAACAAGATTCGCGGCACCTTCAACGCCGCCGCCGTGAAGGCGCCTGGCTTCGGCGATCGCCGCAAGGCAATGATGCAGGACATGGCGTTACTCACCGGCGGTCAGGTGATCCTCGAAGAGGTCGGTCTATCGCTCGAGACGGCAGAACTCGATGTTCTCGGCACCGCACGCTCGATCACCATCACGAAGGACGAAACGACGATCGTCGAAGGCGGCGGCGATTCCGCTGATGTCGCTGGACGGATCAGTCAGATCCGGGCCGAGATCGACAACACCGATTCTGACTACGACCGTGAGAAGCTCCAGGAACGCCTGGCCAAGCTCGCCGGCGGCGTTGCCGTTCTGAAGGTCGGAGCGGCCACCGAGGTCGAACTCAAAGAAAAGAAGCACCGGATCGAAGACGCCGTGTCCACCACAAAGGCAGCCATCGAAGAAGGCATTGTGTGCGGTGGGGGCGTCACGTTGCTTCGAGCACAGGAGAGCGTCGAGGCGGTAGCCAAGAAGCTGAAAGGTGACGAGCGGACCGGAGCCATGGTGGTTGCTCGTGCTCTGCAGCGGCCGCTGTACCAGATTGCGGAGAACGCCGGTCTCGAGGGTGGCGTCGTCGTCGAAAAGGTGCGAAACCTCGAAGGTTGGAACGGCCTCAACGCTGAAACCGGCGAGTACGAGGATCTCAAAGCGCTCGGCGTCGTCGACGCAGCGAAGGTCACCCGTTCCGGTGTCGAGAATGCCGGTTCGATCTCGGCTCTGTTCCTCACCACCGAGGCTGTCGTGTCTGACATCCCGGAAGAGGGTGGCGCCGGCGGGGGTATGCCCGACATGAGCGGCATGATGTAAGACGCTTTCAAGAGCATGATCGTCGGGCCCGGCTTCGGCCGGGCCCGATCGCGTTTTGTCGGGCGAAACGCTCATGGGCCGAACGGCCCATCCGATGGATCGGGCATGACATCGTCACTCTCCACGATCTCGCTCGACCAGATTGCCGTCTGCGATCTCTTGACATTCACCGAACACGCTCCGACGGCGGACATCGCTGGTCAGAGCGGCGGCTCGACCCGGGCCGTTCACGTCTGGCTCGAGTGCGCCTTCGAGCGGGCAACGACGGCGTCGACTCGGCGACTGATCGAAGACGTGCTCGACGACATCTCGGTGATGGGCACGATTGATGACGAGCTCGAAGCTCTGGTGATCGGAGCCTTGGCGTCCGTCGAATCCGCCCTGGAGTGCGACGAGCAGTACAGCTGATCGGTCAACTGCTCCGGCGAGCGCTCAGTAGCCTGTTCTGATGGTGCGCTCGCGGAGTCAGAGAATCATCGCTCGGCGTTACACCGACGGTGCGTCGACAAAGACCCCGGATGATCTGCTGGTCGAGGAACCGTTGGCGATTCATCTCGACGACACCCAGGTCTCCTCGACCATGCGAACTCCCGGGCACGATTTTGAACTGGCCGCCGGCTTCTGCCACACCGAAGGCGTGCTCGACGGTGCTCCGATTCTCGGGATCCGCTACTGCGGCACCGGGGCTCCCGTCGACTCGGATTTCAACGTGGTCTCGGTCTCGACCGGGGGCGTTGCACCTGAGGCGACACCACGCCTCGGCTCGACGAGTTCATCGTGTGGCATCTGCGGATCGGACGCGATCGCTGAACTGACCGAGCGTCTGAGCGTTCTTCCCGCGTATGAGCGGTGGGATCCACACTTCCTCCTGGGGCTGCCGGACCGAGCCGCGGAACAGCAAGGGCTGTTCGGGGTCACGGGTGCCAGTCATGCTGCTGGGGCCTTTGACCGCGATGGCGGTCTGGTGATCCTGCGAGAGGACATTGGTCGTCACAACGCTGTCGACAAAGTCATTGGCCATCTCTTACTCGACGACCAGTTGCCTGCCATCGACCTTGCGCTCTTCGTCAGCGGGCGGGCATCGTTCGAGATGGTCCAGAAGGCATGGGCTGCCGGATTCTCGGCGCTTGTCGCGGTCTCTGGCCCGTCGTCTCTGGCAGTGGCAACGGCTCGTCGATCTGGCATCACGCTCGTCGGTTTCGCTCGAGGCGGTAACGGCAGCATCTACAGCCCTGACTACATGCTCTGACGGCTGGATGCCCTGATCGGTCGATGGCGCTGTGTCCCGGGAGACCGGGTTTCCGTAGACTCGTCTCATGTTCGAACCAGCGGTTCCCAGTGAAGGTCTCGGTGTCGTCCATCTGTTCTGGAAGGTCACGCCTCTCGCCGATCGCGATGCGGTTCTGGGCGCCATCAAGGCGGCAACGGCGGGAGGCGATCAGGTCGTGACCGTTGCGATGCTCGGCCACAAGGCCGACCTCGCGACGATGGCCCTCGGCGCGGATCTCTGGCGACTCCGGCAGCTGCAGACCGCCCTCTCGCTCGCTGGTCTCGAACTCGTCGACAGCTACGTCTCCCTCACCGAGGTGAGCGAATACGCCAAGGGCGTTCCTGACGAGGCGAAGCAGGCCCGGCTGTATCCCGTCCTGCCGCCGGAAGGAAAGACTGCCTGGTGCTTTTACCCGATGAGCAAGCGGCGCGAGCACGACGACAATTGGTTCACGCTCGATTTCGAGCAGCGCCGGGATCTGATGATGGAGCACGGCATGTCCGGGAGGAAGTTCGCCGGCCGCCTGACTCAGCTGATCACGGCGTCAACGGGCGTCGATGATTTCGAGTGGGGCGTCACGCTCTTCGCCCAGAAGCCGGACGACCTGAAGGAGGTCGTGTACACGATGCGGTATGACGAAGCGTCAGCTGTCTACGCCGAGTTCGGTGCCTTCTACACCGGCATGGTGGCAGACGCCGAATCCACGCTCACAGCCATCGGCGTCGTCTGACCGACACCCCCGGTGCCTCGTTGCCGGCTCGGTTTGCTTAACTTTGACCCATGTCCGAGGTACCGAAACCCGCTGTTCCGCCTCCTGGGGCGTCAACTGCTGCTCCGAAGCCACAACCATCCGATGCCGGCAAAGTCCTGGGCGGCTTGGTCAGCGCGAGCTCGGCCGACGAACTGGAGCTCACACTCGACGACGGGCGCCCCGCCGTCATCTCACGTCGTAACTTTGCTGACGGCGATACCGATCCCTCCAGCATCTACAGCGTTGGCGACCGGGTAGAGGGGGCAGTTCTCACTCGTGAGGACCCGAAGAACCGAGTCGTACTGTCTCGGGTCTGGGCCCTCAAAAAGCGAGCGTGGGAGCGAGTCGCCGAGGCAGCCGAGGCAGCCGAGGTCATCGCCGGAACCGTGGTGTCGACGTCGAAGCGTGGTGTTGTCGTTGACGCTGGAGTCCGGGGTTTCGTGCCATCCGGCCATCTCACACTCGAACCTCCAGCTGATCTCGCTCGATTCGTCGGCCAGACCCTCGACTTCCGCGTGCTCGAAGTCGATGCAGAGAAGGAACGGCTCGTTCTCTCGCGCCGCTCGCTGCTGCTGAAGCAGCAGCGCAAGGAGACCCATGAGATCCTCGCTCAGCTGACTCCTGGCGAGACTCGAACAGGGACCGTCTCTTCGCTCGCCGACTACGGAGCGTTCGTGGATCTCGGTGGAGTCAACGGTCTGGTCCACTTGTCGGAGCTGGCGTGGCATCGCGTCCGACGCCCAGCGGACGTCGTCACCGTCGGTGACACGATCGAGGTCAAGGTGCTCGATGTGAAAGTCAAGAAGCGGCGAGTGTCGCTCTCGATTCGTCAAGTGAGGCCGGATCCGCTTGCTGGCATCGTGCCGGGGTCGATTCTCGAGGGCCCAGTCGTCCGCTTGGTCGACTTCGGTGCGTTCATCGATGTGGGAGGAGCCGAAGGGCTCGTGCACCTTTCCGAGCTGGCTGAATATCGAGTCTCGACACCCGAGGAGATCGTGACGCCCGGTGAGGTCGTGCGGGCCAAGGTGCTCAGTG
>CAZYLX010000007.1:0-18271 GCA_964648595.1 uncultured Acidimicrobiaceae bacterium | reverse complement strand
TCATGTCGGTGCTTGTGGTATCAAATTGAGCGTTGCCAGTGAAGATCTCCCGATGCGGAAGGTGCGATTGAACTTCGGACTCGACCTCGAGGACTTGGCCTTCCCGTCGACGCTTCGCCACGTCGACGATGCTGGTCGCCCTGGCCCCTACCTGACCGTCAACCAGGGGTTCCTTGACTTCTATGGCATGACGGAAGCGCCGACCGCTCCGTTCAGCTTCATGGGTGACGGCGCCCGTGGCGCGGACGAGATGGATCGGCGCGTCGCCGAGATCGGCGAACCCGTCACCTACAACCTGCGCTTTCGAGGCCGTCTCCTGACCCTGCAGAAGAGCCCGATCGTTCGAGACAGTCGGGTTCTCGCAGTCCTGACGGTTCTCACCGACCAGACAGATCTTGGCGACAGCCCGCTTGGACCGGCTCATCTGGGGCAAGTGGCGGAATCGAGTTCCGAAGCGATCACCCTCCTGGAAATCCATGATTCCGATACTCGTATCGTCAGCCAGAATCGGGCGAGCCTCAACCTCGATCGTCAGATCGATGCTGGTTCAGCCGATCAGGCCTCCGATGCGCGGGCCGAACTCCTTCGCTCTGCAGAACGTGCGGTCAGCCTTGCCGCACCCGACGTGAGCGAAGTGGCGATCATCGATCGACTGTTCCGTGTTCGGAGCGAGGTCATCAGCGCGATCGACGCGGTGCCGGTATTGGTCAATCAGGCGGTTGCTGACATCAGCGACCGGTCTCGCTTGGAATGGTTGGAAGAACTTGTCTCCCTCTCATCGATGCCCAGCGTCGTCACCGCTGCGCAGTCAGCGTTCAGCGCAGCGGACAACGCACTCAGCTTCGACCGAGGCTCACTTCTGCGATTCGACGGGCAGATGTTCGACGTCTTTGCCACGAGTGAAGTCGTCGACGTGGATCGTCGCCTCCATGCCGGTCCCTACTTCTTGGAGCTGATGGCGAATCCTGGCGTGGTGGAACTGAGCCACGCGCCGAATCTCGACGAGCCGCTGCTTGATGCACTCGCGATCCGGCATGGCGCGTCTGTGACGCTGACCGTCGACGACGAGCCGTGGGGTCTCTTGATCGTCGGACGAGACCAGCCGCTGGACCGTGCGTTGGGGATGCCCGCCATCACCATGCTCGAAGCGCTCGGTGCGACGCTGAGCATGCTGATCGAACGCGATCGGGCACGTCAGCGATTGCAGGAGTCGAACCGTCGGCTGGAGGAGTACGCCCATGCCGCAGCTCACGATCTGCGATCACCGCTCCGTCGGATTCGTAGCTTCTCGCAGATCCTCCAAGCCAGGCTCGGAGTTGAGGAGATCGATCGGGAACAGCTGAGCGACTTCGCCGACCGCATCGCCCGAGGTGCTGCTCGCCTTGATGCATTGCTCGAGTCGATGCTCATGCACGCCAACATCAGTGCCCTGGCCGAGGAGTCAACGGAGTACACCGACCTCCAAGAGCTTGCCGAGTCGATCTGTGATGGCATTCGCGAACTCAGTCATGAACCGCGCCCATCGTTTGTCATCAAGGAGCTGCCGGAGGTTCGTCTTCCCCGCGATGCAGCCGAACGTGTCCTCCGCAACCTCATCGACAACGCGCTCAAGTATTCGGCCACCGACCGACCAGCGGTCGTTGACATCACGGGGGAGGCATTCGATGGTGGTGTTCGGGTGCGGGTCCACGACAACGGCATCGGCATCGAGCCTCAGTTCGCTGACCGCGTCTTTCAACTGTTCAATCAACTCAGCAACGACACGTCTGGGTCGGGAGTCGGACTGGCGGTCGTCGAGCGGCTTCTTTCGACACGCGGGGCGAAGATCTGGGTGGAGTCCGACGTCGGTCGCGGCGCAACGTTCGTGATCGAGTTCCCGACAGATGTGCTCAGGGGAAGCGAGCCCGGGATGTGACCAACGGGGCCGCAGTTCCCCTCAATCGAGACGCGGGCCTCCGAGCGCTGCGCTGAGTCGGCGCCGAAACGAAGCGAAATCGGTGTCCTTGGTGACGTAGCCGACGGTGGCTCCTGCCACGCGTAGCGTGGCTACTCGATCTCGATCGGCCTCGCGAGTCGATGATGTGAGCACGACGACTCGAGTGGTGAAGTGTTCGTTGTCCGCCAACGAGTCGAGAACGTCGAATCCGGTGAGTCCGGGCATCGAGAGGTCGAGCAGGACGAGATCGAACGTCTCATCGACTGACCGATCGTGGGAGTCTGATCGACCAGAAGTCATCAGGAGCTCGAGGGCGTCACCGCCATTGTCGACATGGCGAACAACAACACCGGGTGACACCTCCTGCAGCACCATTTCGGCAAGTAGAGCGTCCCCCTCGGAATCGTCGACGATGAGAGCGTTCGCGAGGTCAATCGATTGCCGTTGCGCACCGGCCATTGGCATGTGGTACCTCCTTGTGCAGTAGCCCAGACGCGGCGACCGTAACGGCGCTCCGCCTCATTGTCCACCCTTGTAGTTGGGCGATTGCTGCCGATGAAACAGCTGTTTTCGAGGGGATTCCTCGGTTCTCACAGCTGGAACGACGCCGCCAGACGCTCGAAGCCTTCGCCGATGTCGACCGTTGGTCGCCACGCCAGCAACTCCTGGGTCGAACGTTGGTCGAACCAGTGAGCGGTAGCGAGTTGTTCGGCCAAGAATCTGGTCATCGGCGGATCCTCGGTCTTGTCGAGACGATCCCAGACTTGTTCGATCGCAGTCCCAGCGCCTCGCGCGATTGAGCTCGGGACGCGTTTGAGGTCAGCTGAGAGCCCGGCGGCGCGCAGGATTCGCTGCACGATCTCTCCGACCGAACGAGGCTGCCCGTTCGAGATCACGAGGGCATGGCCCGCTGCGTGTTCGGTTCGATCGACCCCTGCGACGATCGCGCTTGCCGCGTTGTCGACATAGGTGGTGTCGATGAGGGCCAGCCCGTTGCCGACCAGGGCGAGGCGCCCGGCCTTGGCCCGGTCGACGATCCGTTGGATCAGCTGTGTGTCACCCGGTCCCCACACGAGATGGGGACGTAAGGCCACGACCCTCATGCCCTGAGTGTTGGCGGACAATGCGAACTGCTCAGCCAACGCCTTGGACCGCGCATAGTGACCGCGCACATGCTCGGGGTTGGCCGGCGCTGCCGGCGCACCGATCAGAGAGTTGCCGGCATGGGCGACCGATGGCGTCGAGACATGCACGAACCGGCCGACGCCGCGTTCTTTTGCCGCCTCGAGCAAGCGCTTCGTCCCCCTCACGTTGACTGCTTCGTATGACTCCCATCGCCCGGTCACCCCGACCTTGGCCGCGAGATGGACGACGGCGTCCTGATCCGAGAGTGCCAACTCGAGTGGGTGCTGCTTCCTATCGCCGGTGTCGAGCCAACGAGGATCGCCAAGATCACATCGGACTTCGGCTACTCCCGGCAGCTCGGACGCCCCACGCTGAACGACCGTGACGGTGTCACCGCGCTCGAGGAGCTGGGCCACCACATGGCGACCGAGCAAGCTGGTTGCTCCGGTCACGACGACCTTCACAGCGATGCCACTCGCTCGCCCGCGAGTATCCGTGCCGCCCACGCGGCGACTGCAACTCGATCGACTTTCGAGTTGTGCCGGCGATCGACCGGAAGCTTCTCCACGACCAGCGCTGCGGCGAGGTCGACGTGGCCCTCGATGAGCGCTCGGATCCGATCCAGCAGCTCGATGGAGGCGCCGCCAACGGGATGGGTCTTTTGCGCAGCCTCGACAACGGCAACCACGGCCTGCGTGCCGACCGGCCCGACGCCGACGACCGCCGCAATCTCGACGTCGTCGAGTGTCTCGATTGCTTGCTCGCTCCGCACCGGTGCCAGTGGGCCCGAGGCGGTGGTGATCACGTGGCCGATTCGACCCCCGACCCACAACCGGCCGTTGGTGTCGAGTCGGCCGACATCCCCGGTGCGGTGCCAGCCCGTCGGTTGCGACGCGCGATGGTCCGTCAGCCAGAGCCGGTCGTAACCGTCTCTGGCGTGGGCCGCGCTGACGATGATCTCGCCGAGGACCCCGGGGTCTGATGACAATGCTCCGGTTGGCACCCCGTTCCCATCGATGGGGTCGATCACGACCTCGACGCTCGAGAGTGGTCGACCAACACAGACACCGTCGCCGAGCGATGTGTCGATCTGGTGTTGATCTGCGCTACGACGAGAGAGGTCTTCCAGTTCGGACAGCGAGATGTCGGCCACCGGGAGGACTTCGGTCATCCCGTACGGCGTGTGGAAGTCGGCAGAGGTGAAGATCCCCGCCGCCTCTCGCAGCAACTGAGCTCGAACGGGGGCCCCGGCCGAGAGCACCAGCCGTACCGAAGCACACGTCGAGCGATGGTCCGGTGTCATCTCGTCTGCCGTTGCGACGACGTTGACGAGGGCGGCAGGTGCTGCGAACACGAGTGATGCGTCGATGGCTTCAGCCGCAGCACTCAACGACGGAGCGGTGAGCGTGCCGGGCGCAGTGACGTCCATGTCCGGGACGATCGAGGTGATGCCCATCGTTGGTCCGTAGAGGGCGAACGGGGCGAAGGCAGCGACGAGGCGATCGTTGTGCGTGATCTCGTAGAGCGCCATGAGTGCATCGCGCTGGGCCTGGATCTGACCATGCCGGTAGATCACACCCTTGGACGGACCGGTCGCCCCGGAAGTGAACGCGATCGCGGCGACGGTGTCGGGTGTCGGGAACGCAGGAGCTGTTCGGCCGGTTCCGAGCCGGATGAGCGCGTCGAGATCTGTCACGGCGCCGAGGGCTCTCGCTCGTGCCGCCGATTGTGTCGCGACAGCGATGCGTTGGCCCGGCCAACGCATCGCCCTGGCGGCGGCCAATGCCCGATCGATCCCGATGAGATAGTCAGGATCGGCGCTCACCAGTGAGCGTTGCATTCCGGCCGGTCCGAGGCCTGAGTCGACCAGAACGAGCGTGGCTCCGAGCCGCCAGCACCCATAAACGGCGAGGGAGAGGTCGATTCCCGGCGGCACCATGACGGCAACCCGCTCGCCGGGTGCGATGCCGAATGCAGCCATGCCGGCCGCCAGCCGCTCGGTCCGGTCGGCAAGTTCCCCGAACGTGACAGCCCGGCGGTGCGGCGCGATTTCGACGACGGCATCACCTGCTTGGTCGGCGGTCGCGAAGTCAGCCAGTGCCCGGGAGGCCGCCGGCGCTTGGGAGATTGTGGTCGACGCTGTCGTTGGGGCTACGGCGTTGAGTGTGCCGATCCACGCTTCGACAGCACCGGCAACGTCTGCGTCCTCGCCGACAAAGTGGGCCGCACCCGAGAAGCGGTGCACATCAGCGTGAGGCAGGCGCCGTTCGAGATCGTGGAGATAGAGATCGCTGAAGACCTTGTCCCTCGGCCCCCACAGCAGCAGGGCCGGGACGTCGGCAAGATCGGAAAGCCCCGCGGCGATGGCGTCGAGTGTTGACGCGCTTTCGTGGCTGGGGTCGAGCGGGATGTCGCTCACGAAGTCGGCGATGGCTGATCGCCGCGATCGGTCGAGGTACGGAGCATCGAAGCCGGCCCGTACATCTGGGGTCAATCGCGGCTTCGACATCTCGATTGCGCCATGGATGAAGGCGCGGGTGTTGACCGTCGTCTGCCGCAGCATCGGGCGCGATCGGATCAGCCGAATGAGGGCGGGCGCCGGTGACCCAGCAGGCTGGTGGACGGCAGTGTTTGTGAGCACCACGCCGGCAAGCGACGGTCGATCGGACGGTTCAGTCGAACCCGGGGCGAGCGAATCTGGGACGTGCCGGAGAGCCCAGCCAAGAGAGATCGGCCCGCCCCAATCATGGGCGACAGTGATCACGGGTCCCGAGAGCCGAAGTTCGGTTGTCAGCTCACAGAGGTCGTCGACTCGGGTGGAGAGCGTGCGCTTTCGACCGCTGCGCTCCGAGAACCCCATGTCGAGCTGGTCGACGGCGATCACACGCACTCGAGAGCCGTGCGCCGCGTCGATCTTGGCCAGGAGGTCCCGCCAGAGGAACGACCATGAAGGATTGCCGTGCACACACAGCAACGTCAGTTCTGGCTCGGTCGGTGAGTGCTGGCCGAGCCGATCGGCCCAGGTGTCGAGAAGATGCCAGGTCCGGCCAACACCGTCTGTGCTGGAAACCCGAACGAGGCGAGACCAGCGAGGGTTGAGCCCTACGATCCCGGCAGGAGGTAGCTCGGCCGGAGCAGTTGGCCTGCCGCTCACCAGGCCAGTTCGAGGAACGATGCGTTCAGCCCGGAGCCGACGCCAACGCAAAGGACGCGGTCTCCTGGCACCAGCGTCTCGGCCTCCTTGGCCAGCGTGAACGGCACAGCGGCCGGGCCGATGTTGCCGAAGGTGGGGAAGGTCAGCGGAACACGATCGGGATCGATGCCGAGAATATCGACCATCGCCGCCGTGTGAACCTGCGACACCTGATGGAGGATGTACCGGTCCATGTTGCCCCAGCTGTCCTTGTCTGCTTCGTCCCAGCCGACCTTGCCCAGCTCAGTGCCGGCGTCGAGCAGCGCTCGGGTGTCGGTACGCATGCTCTCGAGCGAACCGACACAGAGATCGTGGTGCTGGGTCGCAGCCCGGAACGCGCCCCGCACGACCCGATGACTTCCTGGGTTTTCGGAATGCCGACCGAGAACCGTCGCTGCGGACCCCGAGCCCAGGGTGAGGCTGGCGAAGTTCGAGAAGAGGTCGTCCATCGTCGAGCTGTCGTCGAGCAGACGGTCGATTGTGTTCTGTTGGATCTCGCGCGTGCCTTCGCCGTCGACGATGACCGCGTAGTCGATCTGGCCGGCCTCGATCAAGGTGCCGGCCATGTGCATGCCGTTCACGAATCCGAGGCACGCATTCGAGATGTCGTAGTTGATGCAATGGGACGCGAGCCCAAGCCGGTCGTGCACGGTGACAGCGCTCGACGGCTCCAGGCGGTCGCGGCACACGCTGGTGTTGGTCACGAAGCCAATACGGTCGCGGTCGATACCAGCGGCCACGATCGCCTTCTCACCAGCCAACGCGGAGGCTTCGACGAACGAAATCTCGGCCGGCCACTGACGGCGCTCGGTGATCCCGGCGAGGTTCTGCAGGAGTCCTGGCTCGGCGCCGACTCGCTCGTAGAAGGGTGCGAGCATCTGATCGATCTCGTCGGACGTGATGACGATCGGCGCGTCACACGCCTCGATCGAGACAACGGCAACGTCATCGAAGCTGTAATTGAAGTTCCCGGACACGGCACCCTCTCGGCAGGCTGAGCGCAGCATTCTCGCACGGCCCGAGGCAAAAGGCTCGCGCGGGCCCGCATCGGCCGTAAGGCCAGCTGAAGACGATCGTCTTGCGGCCCTTGACGAGCACTGCCGGGACGTCGAGCACTACCGGGACGTCGAGCACTACCGGGACGTGCCAACGGTCACTCGGTGAAGTTGGCGGCGATTCGCTGCTGGAGGAAGTCGCCGGCAGTGATCGGTCCGAGCCGTTTCGATGGCCCATGGATGACCGCATCGGTGTCGGCCTGCGCGAAGTAGGCGATGGAGTAGCGGGGGCCGAGGTCTTCATCTGGTTTTGGCATGCGGACCCGATGGAGCGTCGATGGAAGTTGATCATCACTCCATCGCATGAGCATGTCACCGATGTTGCAGGTGATCGTTCCAGCCAGAGGCTCGACAGGGGTCCATTCCAGTGCCGCTTCAGCGGACTTGGCGATGGCGTCACGACCGGGGGAGACCTGCAAACCGGGTTGTCCCTCCACTTGATGGAGAAGGGTCAGACAGTCGTAGTCGGTGTGGGCGCCGGCCCGCCAGATGCTCGGGTCGAGATCGGCAACGTCCATCGGGAGATAGTGCAGAAGCCGAAGGGTCGACTGATGGTGCGGTGAGTTCGGGTCGTGACGTTCGGTGAAGAACCCGTCGTCAAAACCGAGGCGTCTGGCGAAACATCCGAGAAGGCTCATGGCGAGCTCCCAGTTCGCTCGCTCGAACGACAGCAAGCTGGCTCGGAGTTCGGCGGGATTCTTCGGCCACAGGTCGAGGTCATCCATTCGGGACCGAGTGAGCTGAAAGGATTCCTTCTCGTCGAGCGTGCCGGTCGACGGTCGCTTCTGGGAGCGGTGTTCCCAACCGGAATTGGTGCCGGGAGGCATTGCCACTGCCCGTTTCTGCTCGACCGGCTGGGCGAAGAACGCCGCTGAGAGCTCGAAGGCTTCGTCGATTCTCTCCTGAGGAATACCGTGGTTGCTGACTTGGAAGAAACCATCCCGGATTGCCGCGGCCCAGAGTTCTGCGTCGATCTCATCACGTCGCTCATCGAAGTTGGAGAGGTCGATACATGCGATGGTGCGATCGACTTCGACCCCGGCCCCTCCGAAGAAGCGTTCGCGGTTGAGTTCGAGGTCGGCGCTGGTTGACGGGTTGCTCACGAAACGAACCTAGCTGCCTAGTCTTGAGCGATGCAGCTGCTGTCTGCCCGACCGGTCGCCGGGCCGAGGTCGATCCTGGGCGAAGGTCCTCTCTGGGATGAGCGGTCCCAGCGTCTGTGGTGGATCGACATCATCGGCGAACAGCTGCATTGGCTGGATCCAGCAAACGGGGTGACCGGCAGCTCCGAGACACCGGAAATGGTTGGATCGATCTTCTTGACCGAGGACGGCTCGCTCCTGGCTGCAGTGCCCCGCGGGGTTCGCTCGGTCGATGATTGGCGCCTTCGCGCTGATTTCCACCCATTCGACCCCAGAACTCGGGCCAACGACGGCAAGACCGACCCCGACGGCAGCATCGTGGTCGGCACGATGGGCCTGGAAGAAGAACCCGGACTCGGGAAGCTGTATCGCCTCGAAGTTGGGCTCCAGGCTGGGCCCAGCGCTGATCGGCAGCCCGACGTCGATGTGCTCTTGAGCGGCCTGACCATCTCGAATGGGCTGGCCTGGAGTGGCGATGGAGCCGCCCTCTTTCACATCGACACCCCCACTGGTCGAGTCATGTCCTACAGCTACCCGGTGCTTGATGCCGGCAAGCTCGTCGTTGAGATCCCCGGTGCCGTTGGGTTCCCCGACGGTATGACGATCGATCGTGACGGGTTCCTCTGGGTTGCGCTGTGGAACGGGGGAGCGATCCACCGCTACTCGCCCTCTGGTGAGCTCGACACGGTGGTCGAGGTCGGAGCAACGAACGTGACCTGTTGCACCTTTGGCGGGCCCGACCTCAGCGAGCTCTACATCACAACAGCGGCGGATCACCCTGCTTCGCAGGACGCTGCTGCCAACGACGCTGCCTCCCACACAGTCGGCGCCGGTTCCCTCTTCGTGTGCCAGACGGACAGTGTCGGCTACCCCCCGAACCGAGTGCCGGCTTCGGGCAATGGTGCGCGGTTCTGACACTGGCCTTGCGAGATATTGGTGGCCGAGTGGTCCTGGAGCGGCGAAACTCGCTCACTGTGAACCAACGCTTCGACCCTGACGCCTTGCAGAACCCCCGGTATCCACGGTCGAACGGGTACGACCCAGCATGGGTCGCTGAGAATCAGATGGGGCCGAAGGCGTTGTGGCTGCTCGAGTCGCTGACCGACATCATGGCCATCGAGCCGGGCATGAAGGTCCTCGACCTGGGTTGCGGTAGAGCGATGACTTCGATCTTCTTGGCCAAGGAGTTCGGCGCGCAGGTGTTGGCCACGGACCTCTGGATCGACGCCGACGACAATCAGAAACGAATCGACAACGCTGGTGTCAGCGATCTCGTCACGCCGGTGCACGCCGAGGCCCACGCACTGCCATTCGAGAAGGAGTCGTTCGACGCGGTCATCAGCATCGACGCCTACCAGTACTTCGGGACCGATGATCTGTACATCGGGACTGTCGCCGATCTCCTTCGCCCAGGTGGCCGACTCGGGTGTGTCATGCCGGCCTTGTCGCCAGAACGCACAGCCTCGGCGCCCGCCGTGCCCGACTCACTCGCACCCTTCTGGGAGTGGGACTTCTGCGCCTTCCATGGCCCGGGCTGGTGGATGGAGGATGTGGCGAACACCCACGAGATGCTCGTCGCCGATCAGGGCCAGCATCTCGGCTTCACCCGTATCGCTGCGACAAAGGCGAACGGGAGCTGAGCAGCGGCCCCGCTCACGCCGCCCCACCGGCAACGCCACGGAACTGTGACCGATGGAGGTTGGCGTAGAGCCGATCGTGAACGAGCAATTCGTCGTGGGTTCCCCGTTCGGTGATCCGGCCGTCCTGGAGAACCAGAATCAGGTCGGCGTCACGCACGGTCGACAGGCGGTGGGCGATGACGAAGCTTGTTCGACCCCGCATCAGCGTCAGTAAGGCGTCTTGGATCGCTCGCTCGGTGCGAGTGTCGACCGAGCTCGTCGCCTCGTCGAGGACGAGCAGACGAGGATCGGCGAGGGCAGCGCGGGCGATTGCCAACAGCTGTCGCTGACCGAGTGAGAGGTTGGTGCCACCCTCGGAGACCACCGTGTCGTAGCCCTGGGGGAGTGCCTGGATGAAACGGTCGGCGTTCGCCAACTTGGCCGCGGCAACGACGTCTTCGTCAGTTGCGTCGAGGCGACCGAATCGGATATTCGCCCGAACGGTGTCGCTGAACAGGAACGTGTGTTGGAGCACGATCCCCAGCTGGTCGCGAAGCGAGTTCTGGGCGACCGAGCGAATATCGATGCCGTCGATGGTCACCGAGCCCGAGTCGATGTCATAGAAGCGGTTGAGCACGTTGATGATCGTTGACTTCCCGGCCCCAGTCGGGCCGACCAATCCGACCATCTGGCCTGGTTCGGCGACGAAGCTGACATCGCTGAGGACCGGCTCCCCGTCGACGTAGGAGAAGTCGACGTGATCGAAGACCACCCGTCCCCTGACCGGCGGCAGTGCCGGTGCATCGTCGGCATCGACCAACGACGCTTCTTCGTCGAGCAGCTCGAACACCCGGGTGGCCCCGGCCAGGGCCGCGAACACCGAGGTGACCGTGTTGGCGATTCGACCCAATGGTTGCCCAACGCGGCTGGCGTACGTCACGAACGCTGCAATCAGGCCGATCGTGACGCCGTTGCCGTCACCTGTGACCGCCAGCCACGCGCCGACGCCGACAACAGCCACCGAGCTCAGGTTGCCGAGGCCGAACATGATCGGCATCAACATCACGGTCAGGGTCTGGGCCTTGATGCCGGTGGCCTTGGTCTTCGCATTCGCTTCTGCGAACTCGGCTCGAGCCTCTGCCTGACGGTCGAGCGAGACCACGACCCGTTGACCGCTCAGACGCTCCTGGGCGACGGCGTTCAGGCTGCCGATGGTGCGTTGGTACTGCCCGAACGCTGGGCGAGACATCTGACCGATGCGCTTGACGAGCGTCAACACGATCGGCACTGGGAGCAGTGCGGCGAGGGTCAGACGCCAGTCGAGGACGAACATGATGGTGAGCAGCGTGACGATCTGCAGCAGGGAGGTGACGGCAGTCAGCAAGTTCTGGCTGAGCAACTGATCGACAGCATCGACATCGTTCGTGACGCGGCTCATGAGGTCGCCGGTGCGGTTGCGGTCGAAGAATCGCAACGACAACGTCTGCAACTTGGCGAACAGCTCGCGACGGAGCTTCGCCATCACCTGTTGGGCAACAGCGGCAACCGTGCGGCCGGCAATGACGCCGCTGATCCAGGCACCGACGTAGACCAGCACGAGCAGGGCGACGATGCGTTGCAGACCATCGCGATCGCCTTCGCCGATGAAGTTGTCGATGGCAACACCCTGGAGCCAGGGGCCGGCGAGCTGGAACATCGACGCGGTGAAGACGAGAACACCACTTGCGATCAGGCGGGGACGGTGTGGTCGGAGGTAGCTGAGCAAGCGAGAGAACGACGCGTCGGTCTTCTCGTTGCGGTCGAGCGGTTGACCCATGCCGCCCGGGTGCCCGGTTGGCGCACCTCTTGTGGCCGTCATGCGACTGGCTCGCCGAGCTGCGAGGCAAAGATCTCTTGGTAGACGGTGCTGGTGGCGATCAGCTCGTCGTGGGTTCCGTGGGCGCAGACGCAGCCTCGGTCGAGGACAACGATCTCGTCGGCGCCGAGTGCGGTGCTGATGCGTTGCGCAACGATCAGGACGGTCCGGTCGGAGTAGGTCGCGAGTGCTTCCTGGATCTTGGCTTCGGTCTCGAGATCAACCGCGCTCGTTGAGTCGTCGAGAATCAAGATGCCGGGATTGGTGACCAGCGTCCTCGCAATGGCCAACCGTTGGCGTTGCCCCCCCGACAGGTTGGCACCGCCCTGCTCGATCACTGAGTCGTATCCGTTGGTCATCGCTGAAACGAACTCGTTGGCCTGTGCCGCCTTCGCTGCCTCGATCACGTCTGCTTCTGTGGCATCCGGGCGCCCGTAGCGCAGGTTCTCCATCACCGTTCCGCTGAAGAGCTGCGGTGACTGCAGAGCGATCCCGACGTGTCGTCGAAGGGAGTTCTTGTCCAGTTCTCGAACATCGACGCCGCCGACGCGAACGGTGCCCGTGGTGGCGTCGTAGAACCGAGGAATCAGATGAACGAGCGAGCTCTTGCCCGAGCCTGTGGCGCCCAGGATCGCAACGGTCGTGCCCTGTCGAATGCGGAGGTCGACGTTCTCGAGCGCTGCATGCTCGAGGCCACCGGAGGCATCCTCCGACGTGCCGTAGCCGAACCAAACACCCTCGAATCGGATCTCGCCCGGCGTCGGAAGCGTCCCGACATCGATGCCGTCGGCAACGTCAGGAACATCGGGAAGTTGGCGCAGAACTTCGTCGATCCTGGCCATCGATGCGCTCGCCGCCGAAAGCAGCGGTTGTACGAAGGCAAACATCATGAGCGGCATCGCGACCATGGCGAGGTAGCTGATGAAGGCAACAAGATCGCCTTCGCTCAGCGTTCCGTCCATGACGTTGTTGCCGCCGAGCCACACCACCGCGGCGATCCCGAGACTCGAAAGGGCGATGAGGGTTGGCATGAGGGAAGCCACCAACTGGTTGACCTGCGTTGCCTGGTCGGCGAGGTCGTCGGCAACCACATCGAAGCGCTCGATTTCATGCTCCTGCCGAACGAACGCTTTCACCACTTCGGTACCGGTGATGTTCTCTGAGAGAACGTTGTTCATTCGGTCGACTCGGCTCTGCACCGCGTCGTACAGGACACTTGATCTCTTCACCACGTACCAAACGATGACGGCGATGATCGGCACCATCACGGCGACGATCACGGCAAGCCCGGCGTCGAGTATCACGATGGCTGCCAACGATCCGATGAACATGATGGGGGTCTGGGCGATGAACGAGAGGCCCATGGTCAAAACGGTCTGGACCTTTGTCATGTCGTTGGTGAGGCGAGTCAGCAGGTCGCCAGAAGGCACCCGATCGAGGTTGCTGAACGAGAGGCTCTGGATGTGGTTGTACAGGTCACGGCGCAGGTCAGTGATGGTTCCGAACGCAAGCCGGACAGCGATAGCGGTCGTGAACGCTGACACGGCCATCCCACTGATAATGAGGACGACCATGACGATGACAACGCGGGCAACGACCTCGGAGTCGTCGGCAGCGATGCCGTCGTCGATCACCCTCGCGGTCTGGAGCGGAATACTCAGGTTGATGAGTACTGACACCAGGGTGCCGAACAGGGCAAGACCGACCAGGCGCCGATACGGCCGAAGCCACGGCCAGATGTGCGTGATCGCTCCCACCGCCTGAATGTACCCATAAGTGGAGCCCCGTTCGGAACCCGCCGGCAGGGCCGCGCCCATTCGGACAGACTGCAGCAGTGGCTGAAGGATCCATCCACATGTGGTTTCTCGGTCGCCCGAAAGGGGCATGGCAGCTGAGTGGGTTCGCCCTCCCGTTCTGGGGGTTCATCTTGCCCGACCGGTCCGAAGCCGAGCAGGCTGCTTCCGATGGTTCGATCGCCGCTGAGCTTGCTGCGTACTGACCAACTTCCGCGACGAAACAGACGAGGCCGAATCCGATGTCACAGATCCCGCATCCAACACCACCGTTCGACGGTTCGATTGCCCGTCTCATCGACGACGCGACAGCGGCCCCCCTTCGGACGCCATCGAGCCCCACCAAGACCAATGTCGTGCTGGTCATGCTCGATGACGTCGGCTTCGGTACGTGCAGCACGTTCGGTGGGCCGGTCCCGACACCGACGGTTGATCGCGTGGCAGCGCGTGGCCTGCGGTACAACCAATTTCACACGACGGCCCTGTGTTCGCCGACCAGAGCGGCGCTGCTGACCGGACGGAACCACCATCGCGTTCACATGGGCGGCATCACCGAGATTGCCAACAGTTTCCCCGGCTACGACTCGGCCATTCCTCGCGAAGCGGCGACGGTTGCCGAGATTCTCCGTCAGAACGGGTACTCCACCGGCTGCTTCGGTAAGTGGCATCTCACGCCGTCATGGGAGCAGAGCCCCGCAGGCCCCTTCGACCGTTGGCCGACGGGTATGGGATTCGACCGCTACTACGGGCCGCTCGGCGCCGAGGCATCGCATTGGGAACCGGCCGTGTACGACCAGACCACTCCGGTCGAGCCATACGTGGGTCGCGATGACTACCACCTCACCGAGGACCTTGCCGACAAGGCAATCGAGTGGATCCAGCGGCAGAAGGCCTCGGCACCCGACCGCCCGTTCTTCTGCTACTTCTCACCGGCGGCAGTCCACACACCCCATCACGTCTGGCCCGAGTGGATCGAGCGATTCAAGGGACAGTTCGACCAGGGGTGGGATGAACTTCGCGAACAGATCTACGAGCGGCAGATCGAGGCCGGCGTGATACCTGCTGGGACCGCGCTCACGCCGCGCCCGGATGCCGTCCCGAGTTGGGAGGAGTACCCGGATCGTTTCAAGCCCGTCGCCAGCCGCCTGATGGAGGTGTTCGCGGCATTCATGGCGCACACCGACGCCCAGGTCGGGCGTGTGCTCGACGCCGTCGACGACCTCGGTGTTGGTGATGACACGCTGGTGATCTACCTGACCGGCGACAACGGCGCCTCCGCTGAGGGCACGATCCACGGGGCATGGAGCGCACCGTCGTTCCAGAACGGTGTCCACGAGGATCCAGAATGGTTGCTCGAGCACATGGACGATTTTGGGTCAGCCCGGTGTGAGAACCATTTCAACATCGGATGGGCGTGGGCTCTCGACGCGCCATTTCAGTGGATGAAGCAGGTGGCGTCCCATTTCGGTGGAACAAGGAACGCCATGGCGATCTCCTGGCCGAACGGCATCGCCGATGTCGGCGGGCTCCGCGACCAGTTCCACCACGTGATTGATCTCGCGCCGACGATCCTCGATGCGGTTGGCATCGAGATGCCGGATGTCGTCAACGGCATCGAACAGCTTCCCGTCGACGGTACGTCGATGACCTACACGTTCGAGGACGCGTCGGCGGCGAGTACCCGCACCACCCAGTACTTCGAGATCTTGGGGAACCGGGCGATCTACCACGACGGGTGGATCGCAAGCTGCTTCCATGGCCGCGTGCCGTGGATTCGGATGGCTCCGTTCGAATTCGACGGTGAGCAGGAACGATGGGAGCTCTACAACATCGCCGAGGACTTCTCGCAGAGCAACGACCTGGCCGAGGCCGAGCCCGAGCGCTTGGCCGAGCTCAGACGGCTCTTTGATGAAGTCGCAGAAGAGGGAGGGGTGCATCCCCTACGTGACGCCGGGTCACGGCGCGGTGGTGATCGTTCGGTGCCATCGGCTCTCGGTGACGCAACGAAGATGACCTACACCTCAGCTCACACCCGGATGCCAGAGAGCTCGGTCATCAACCTCAAGAACGCATCATCGGAGATCACCGCCGAGATCGTGGTCCATGAAGGCGGTGCCGAAGGCGTGATCGCGTGCCAAGGGGGGAACATGGCCGGCTGGTCGATGTATCTCGCACCCGATGGTCGCCCGACCTATCTCTACAACTGTTTCGGTCACGAGCTGACGGAGGTCGTTGGCGCAGACCCTGTCTCGCCCGGTCACCACACGATTCGGCTGCTGTATCTTCACGATGGCGGATTTGGGACGGGTGGCGACATGGTCCTGTTCGTCGACGACGCTGAAGTCGACCGAGCCCGGGTGCCGCGCACGGTCCCGGTCGTGTTCTCGATGAGTGGGGAGACGTTCGACATCGGAATCGACACCGGTGCCCCCGTTGGCCCGTATCACGGCGGGTTCCCATGTACTGCCGAGATCAAGACCGTCACCCTCGAGCGGCTGAGCCAACCCGATGCCGAAACCCGTCGATCGATGGTCGAAGGCGAGTTCCGAGCCGGCATGAGCACCCAGTAGGCGGGCCAACGACGTCAGGACAGCAGTGCTGCCAGTGCTTCTGACTCGATCTCGGCTTCGTTGATCATGGCGACCATGTCGTCGGTCGGGATGTCGAGCAATGATGCGGCCTTCTCGATCACGAGAGCATCGCCCAGGCTGTCTGCTTCACGGATCGGTGAGACAACGTGTGCAGGAAGGAACTGTCCGCTGGTCCCCTCATGGTGATCCCCCATGAAGTCGACGAAGTCGGCGGGGAACTCCCAGGTCGAGCCCATCCAGCCTGCGACATCGCCGTGATGCCACCCAAAGCTGCTGACTTCGAGATTCGTGAGATCTTCGTTCGTATGGTGCCAGTAGTCGAGGACATCGGCATAGGGCTCGGCTCGGAGCACGAGGACGGGGATGGCCATGTCCTGCAGAAGCGCCGCTGTGAAGTTCTCGGAGCGTCGTGTCGGGTCAACTCGGCCGGCGATCAGGCTGGCCAGTGTCGCCCGCTTGGCCGCCGTTGCCCAGAAGCGTTGGTGCTGGTAGCTGCTGTTCGGCGGGTTGGGAATGGCGTTCCCGGCACCGACGGAGATCAGGAGTGCCTCCAGCTGGTTTCGACCGAGCATCATTGCTGCCTGATGAACGCTGGTCACCTTCGACCGCGGCGCCATCGATGCCGAATTGACGAGTCGAAGCATTCGAGACGACACACCAGGATCGAGCTCGATGACCTCGGCAACCCGAAGCATGTCGATCTCGGAGTCGGAGAGAAGGTCGAGCGCTCGCGTCACAAGTGCCGGGAAACTCGGTGGTTCGTAGCCACCCAGCTCGGTCTTGAAGTCAAAGCCCTTGTCCCGTTTGCGTCCTCGGCTCAGCAGACGTCTGCCCATCAGTCGGCCCTCCGGCCCATTCGTGTGGCGAAGATGCTCAGAACGCCACCGAGCATCATGTAGCCAACGGCAACCTCGATCATCACGAGGATCTGAGCCGCCATCGACTTCGGAAGAGCATCGCCGTAGCCGAGGGTTGTGATGGTCACGACCGAGAAGTAGAAGGGCGAGACAGCGGTGCGGTTCGGGCCGTACTGGATGTCGACGAGCGTGTAGAGAATTCCGAACAGCAACGCGACTCCAACGGTCATCGCCGCCCATCGGCCGACGCTTCGACCACAATCCGATGTTGCCTTCCAGATCTTGTACAAGGCAGCGTGCCGTGCGTCACGGGTCCGAAATTCGTAGAGGTAGTTCTGATCCATGATCTCGCGGCGGACCAAGTAGGCCCCGGAGAAGTCGATGTCGAGCACGGAAACGCCGATCCAATCGGCGTGTTCGTAGTCGGTGAGTTGTCGCAGCAGACTTCGCGTGAAGTCGGTTCCTCTGAAGAGGGTCCCGGTCACCGTCGCCCCGGTGAGCTCGGCGTCGATGATCTTTGCTCCGGACAGGTCCGCCCCCGTGAGGTCGGCGTCGATCAAGCGAGCGCTGTGCAAGGTCGCCGCTCGCAGATCGGTGCGGTGCAGCGTGGCCGATGAGAAGCTGGCGTTGGTCAGGTCGACGCCGAACATGGCGGCGTCGGTGAGGTCGGCTTGACCGAAGACAGCGTCAACCGCTGAGCATTCGGTCAAGTCGGCGCCGGTGAGATCGGCCCCGACCAGTTTTGCCCCGTCGAGCCTTGCCCCCCGGAGCGAGCACGATTGCAGGTTTGCTCCAGCGAGTCTGGCTCCCGTGAGGTCAGCCCCGGTGAGGTCGGTGTCTCGGAGGTCCTTGCCGGTGAGATCGGCGCCTCGGAGGTCCTCGCCGACCATGGCGGCGCCCGCCACCATCAGCCGGACCCGGTGAGCGTCACTTGATTCCGGCCGTTGTCCTTCGAGGCGTAGAGCCGACGGTCAGCTCGTTCGAGAAGACTCGCTCCGGTGTCATTGACCACCTCGCCCAAGAGCGCACCGCCGATGCTCGCCGTGATGGGCAGCAAGGTGCCGGAGAACCTGATCGTCCTGGCCGATCAGGTTGCCGAGGTCTG
>CAZYLX010000006.1:0-18316 GCA_964648595.1 uncultured Acidimicrobiaceae bacterium | reverse complement strand
CGATCGATCTCGAGCTGGTGCCCGACCAAGGTGAGTTGGGCGGCGGGATCGACCGTCTGCTCCCTTGCGAGAAATGCTTCGATGACGGCGACGTGTGTCGTGGACAGGACCGACATTGCGGCTCGTTCCGTTGGAGGTTGGTCTCACGAGGGCCGCAGCCGCTGACCACACCATCCTGTCGATGGCCTGTGACACTCGCCGAGTCGAAGTCGTTGGGTGGCATTCGTTGGGTGACATTCGTTGAGTGACATTCGTTGAGTGACATTCGTTGAGTGACACGGTGCGAGAGAGCATCGGGCTACTCTCCGCAACGTGTCCAGCGATCTTCCTGCCCTCTATCGCCTCGGCATCATTGGGTCGGGCCAGATCGCCCGCATGACACATCAGGCAGCGGTCAAGCTGGGCATCACTCCCCGCCTGTTCGCAGAGGACTCCGACGATTCCGCTGCGATGGCTGCACCCGACACCGTCTATCGCCACCCTGACGCCATCAACTCCTTCGCCGAGTCATGCGAAGTGCTGACCGTCGAACACGACCGAATCGACATCGGCCTCCTCGAGCGTCTCGAGGAGTCGGGAGCCTGCATTCGACCCGGCACCAAGACACTGCGAGCAGCATTCGACAAACTTCATCAGCGTCGCTTGCTCCTCAATCGAGGATTCCCCGTTCCCGTTTTCGCCGAACTGCGGGGCCCCGATGACTTGATGGACTTCTCGACGGTCTTCGACTTCCCGGTCGTCCTCAAGGCAGTTCGAGGCGGTCGCGTCAACGAACGCACCGTGTGGATCGTCGAGAACGAAGCCGAAGCGATGCGAGTCATGTCCGAACAGGGCGGCCGAAGTTTGATGGCCGAGAACTTCCAACCGATCATCAAGGAACTCGTTGCGCTGGTCGTTCGTCGACCCGGTGGGAGCAGTCGCTGCTACCCACTCACCGAGGTCATCCAGACCGATGGCGCAGTACGAGAGATTCGCTCCCCAGCGCCGGTTGGCCATCGGATTGCGGCCGAAGCGAAAGAGATCGCGACGAAGATCGCCGACGACCTCGATGCGGTCGGACTGATCGCTGTCGAACTCTTCCTGACCACCGACGGGCTTGTCATCAACGAGATTGCCGCCCGCCCCCACAACGCCGGCCACGTGACCATCGAAGGTTCGCCCACCTCGCAGTTCGAGAACCACGTCCGCGGCGTGCTCGACCTCCCGCTGGGCCCCACCTGGGCGTTGGCCCCCGCCGCCGTCACCATCAACGTCATCGGCGGTGCCGACCTCGTCGACCCAACCGACCACCTCTCAGAAGCACTCTCGGTCGAGGGTGTTCACGTCCATCTCTACGGAAAACGACCGCACCTCGGTCACAAACTGGGCCACGTCACCGCACTCGGCGACGACATCGAACAAGCACGCGACATGGCCCGTCGAGCCGAGGCTGCTCTACTGAACAGGCGGCACCAGTGACCACATCAGCAGCAAGCATTCCTTCGTCTTCTCCACCTGCTTCTCTCACGGTGATCGACCATCCGCTGGTCGACCACAAGATCACGTTGCTGCGCGATGTTGCCACGGGATCACCGGAGTTCCGGGCGCTGTGCCAAGAGATCACGTTGCTCACCGCGTACGAAGCATTGCGCGGTCTACGTACCGAGGCTCGCCCTGTCACGACACCGATCACGACCATGGAGGGGACCCAGCTGGCCGGCAGCACCCCGGCGATCGTCGGCATCCTGCGCGCCGGGCTGATCATGATCGATGCGATGCTCACGCTTCTTCCAACGGCCAGGGTCGGCCACGTCGGCTTGTTCCGCGATCCAGAAACGCATCGTCCCGTCGAGTACTACAACAAGCTGCCTGCCGACATCTCCGAGCGTTCCGTGATCCTCGTCGACCCCATGCTCGCCACTGGCGGGAGCGCCGTTGCTGCGATCGACCATCTCAAGTCTGCTGGCATCACCGACATCATCATGATCTCGATCATCGGATGTCCTGAAGGAGTGGCCGCCGTCCACGGCGCCCATCCCGATGTCGCCATCACCCTGGCCGCGCTCGACGACCACCTCAATGAAAGCGCCTACATCGTTCCCGGCCTCGGTGATGCCGGCGATCGCATCTACGGCACGAAGTAGCAGACGCAGCCAAGGCGAAAGGCCGCCGTGCCAATGAACACCAACGACAAGAACAACGTGTCCGAGATCCCATGGGATGAGCTCCGGGCAGCCGCCATCGATGCCACCACTCGGGCCTATGCGCCGTATTCGAACTTTCACGTCGGCGCCGCCGCTCTGGTCGATGACGGTCGCATCATCACCGGCTGCAACGTCGAGAACGTCTCGTACGGCCTCGGCCTGTGCGCCGAATGCGGGCTGGTTTCCGAACTGCATCGAAGCGGTGGTGGTCGCCTGGTGGCCATGGTGTGTGTTTCGGGCTCCGGGGAACCATGCATGCCTTGTGGCCGGTGCCGCCAGCTGCTCCTCGAGCAGGGTGGGCCCGACTGTCTGGTCGACGGGGACGGCACGGTTCGCACCGTCGCCGAGATCCTGCCCGGTGGGTTCGACCCGAGCCGACTGGCCGAGGGCTAGCCGGCCGGCAAGAGGTCAGCTGTCGTCGATCGGTGACTCCGCCAAGCCGGCGTCGACGCCGCCGGAGTTGGCGGCCGTCATGATCCAGATCTGGCCAACGGGAATCGGGATCCGGTAACCGTCGGGAGCAGCGATCCATCGATCGACCTCCTCGAAGGAATTCAGAAGTGCCATGACTCCTGCATGTCGCTGCGCGTCGAGACGCTCGGTCAGGATCCCGCCCATCTCGACGGTGTCGAGACCCTGACCCACGCGACGACACGACGTCTCCGACAAGCACAGTTCCGGCCCCCGCCCGATACCTCGTTCACCACCGACCGCCCCGACACCAGGAGGATCGACATCTCGATAGGTGTGGAACACGACGGCGTTGGCGGTGGCGTCTTCCAACCCAGGATTGGCCCCCTCCAACGAACGGACCTCACCGTCTTCCACGGCGAATGTCTCGTGCACTCGGATGGCAGCGACATCTATCTCGAACACATCTCCGGTCTCGAGGGAGACGACCGTCGGGTCGCCGAGGGTGTTGATGTAGACGAGCGTGGACTCCGTCCCCGCGAACGGCAGCTCCTGCGGCCCCGGGATTCGAACCACGTACGGATCGCGATTCTGCGGGGGAACCGGCCACGGATCGGGAGCACCGGGGTTGGGCCCGTTCGCATACGGATCGCCGAAATCGAGATCGCTGCGGAGCATTGGAGAGATCGGGGCGACTGTCAAGCTCGGCGTGAGATCGGGAGCCGTGATGGGCTCATCCGACGAGCCGGTTGAACTCACCAGCCAAACGCCGAGCAGGGCAGCCACGGCCAGCGGCCACCACCGCAGCAACGTTTGGTCCTCTGCTGTGATGGCCTCGACAGTGGCATCTGAACGACCCGCACTGACATCCAAGAATTCGATCTCGCCCGCCCCGCCCAGGGCGCCACCCAACCTCTCCTCACCCTCGATTCGTTCACCGCCAGCGGTGGCCATCCAGCCATCGTTGCTCATCCGGTGTCTGCACGCTCAGTCAAGCAAGATGACCTGGCGGCTCGCGGATCGAGGAGAGGAGGGTCAGCGATTGCCCAATGCCGTGGCTCGTCGCCGATGGTGCCGACGCCAGGGCTGTCGACGTCGCGATAGTTGTTGGCGTAGGCGATGGTGGTCTCATCGAGACGACCGGCAGCCATCTCCGGCGGTAGCTCGTCAGGCGCCTCGGTCTGATCGGAACCCACTGATGGCGGCTCGGCGAAGACACCATGGGGCCCCCGACCCGATGATCAGCCAAGACGATCGGGGGTTCGCGGCCGCTCGTGCTGCTCTCGGCGATCGGCGCTTCTCCAGTGGTCCTTCGTTCGTGGAGTGAGCTCCGAGTCGCCTCTCGCCGCTCGTTGCTCTAGTTTGCGAACAAGACAAGACGGCGGCCAAATGCGTCGCCGTCACAAAGAGAGGGACCTCACCATGTACACCGCATCATCTTCGCTGCGCCGCAACGTCTTCCGCTGCTTGGCAGCTGGAGCTGCGCTCACTCTGGTCGCCGCCTCGCCTGCAGCGGCCCAGGACACCGAGGAGTTCACGGGAACCTTCGGCCAGCTCAACGATTCGGGACTCAGTGGTGAGGTGAGTGTGTCACTCACCGGCACCAGCGCCGAGGTCACCCTCAGCATCGATGGCGTGGTCGACTTGGTCCACGCGCAGCACTTCCACGGCGACTACGGGATTGAGAATTCGTGCCCGACCGCCGCCCTCGACGTCGACGGTGACGGACTGGTGAGCACGATCGAGGGTGTCCCCTCCTATGGCACCGTGAAGGCTTCGTTGGTGAACGAAGGTCCAACGGACGAGTCGTATGCCCTCGCCATCACGAACTTCCCCGTCGCCAGCGGCGGCGGCTACGGCTACAGCCGCACAATCGAAGTGCCGCAAGAACTCGCCGACAACGTGGACAACATGATCGTTGTCGTCCACGGGATCGATCTGGATACCAGCGGCGAGTACGACGGCGACGCTCCAAGCTCCCTCGACGCGTCGCTCCCGCTCGAAGCCACCATTCCCGCTGGCTGCGCCACGCTGGTCGCTGCCGGTGTGACGCCGGCCGGCTCGGTGGCTGCAGGAGCTGGCGGCACCGCAGCAGGTGACTCCTCTGCTGGCCTGCCCTCTTCAGCACTTTGGGTCGTCGCCGCAGGAGCCGGCGCCCTCGCGGTGGCCACGGGCCTGCGTCGTCGCCGGGTGTGACCCTCTCTGCTCGCCCTCGGGCGGCCGTCTCGATTCTCGTGGCGGCCGCCCTCTGTGCAGCCGGTTGTTCAACGACGGATCGAACCGCATCAGCTGAGGCGCCGCCGGCAACGGTGCCGTCGCCCTTGACGTCGACCGGCAACGATGAAGTACCCGAACGTGCAGCCTCCTCGCCCGCTGCTGCACGAGACACCACTGCGTCAGATACCACTGCGTCAGATACCACCGCGTCAGATACCACCGCGCCAGATACCACTGCGCCGAGGCCAGTGGTCTCACCCCCGCGCCAGGTGGTCATCCCCTCGATCGACGTCGACGCTCCGATCATCGATCTCGGCCTCACCTCTGATGGGGCCCTCGAGACGCCAACCGACTTCGACATGGCCGGGTGGTGGGCCGGTGGGACCGTCGCCGACGAAGTCGGGCCGACCGTGATCGTCGGCCACGTCGACGACCGCAACGGACCTGCGGTCTTCTTCCGGCTACAGGAGTTGGAGCCTGGCGACCCGATCATCGTCATCGATGACCTCGGTCGCGAACAGACCTTCACCGTTGTCGACAAGGACCTGTACGACAAGACCTCGTTCCCGACCGAGCGGGTGTACGGAGCAGGTGATGAGCCCACGCTGCGGATGGTGACCTGTGGCGTTGAGTTCGACCGTTCCGAGCGGAGCTACGAATCCAACTGGGTGGTCTACGCCGTTTCTGCTTGAGCTGAGATCAGCCGACGCCCAGCAACTCCGGCACCTGGCGAATCGAGTCGAGGGTGGTCCAGCGCCTGGCAGCGTCGGCCTCGCCCGTCGTTTCCTCGACGGCCCACGTGATGGTGTGCGGGATGTGGATCCCATGGCCACCGATGGCAACGATCGGCTCGATGTCGGACCTGACAGAGTTGCCGACCATGGCAAACTCGGATGCCTCGACCCCCAGGCGGTCGAGAACGCCCTGATACGAGGCCTCGTCCTTCTCGCTCAAGATCTCAACGGCCTCGAAACGATCTGCCAAACCGGACTCGGCCACCTTGGACTCCTGGTGGAGCAGATCGCCCTTGGTGATCAACACGAGCCGAAACTCCGACCCGAGGACATCGAGCACATCGACGACCCCGTCGATGACCTCGACGGGGTGGGCCATCATCTCGCGACCCCACCCGATGATCTCCGCCAGCGCATTCGACGGAATCGTCCCCTCGGTCAGCTCGATCGCCGTTTCGATCATGGACAGGGTGAAGCCCTTCACGCCGTAGCCGAAGTGCGACAGGTTGGTCCGCTCGGACTCGAGCAAGGCAGCCGAGACGTCGTTCGACGTACACCACGGCGCCAAGAGCGCAACGAAACGTTCCTCGGTGACGGCAAAGAACGCTTCGGATTCCCAGAGAGTGTCGTCGGCATCGAAGCCGACCATCGTCACACCATCAGGATTCTCGCTCCGAGCACTGTTCTTTGATTCGGCGTTCACATCGGCAGCCACGACGTCGAACCTACCGCCGCCGCTCTCCCCTCTACCCCTACGGGAAAGAGCGGGTTGGCGCTTTGCGTGGCAACAATTCCTTGCATTCGGCGCGTTGTTGCACTTCGTGCTTTGCCTATCCGCCGAAGTCCTAGGCTGTGGCATGGCTGAACTTTCACCCGAGATCTTCGTCCAAGCACCCAAGGTGCTGCTCCATGATCATCTCGACGGTGGCATGCGTCCCGAGACGGTCGTCGAGCTCGCAGCCGAGAACGGCTACCGCGACCTGCCGACCACCGATGTCGACGATCTTGCCGCCTGGGTTAGCCGGGGCGCCGATCGCAACAAGCTCGAGCTCTACCTCGAGACCTTCGCCCACACCGTCGGTGTCACCCAGACTCCTGAAGCCCTCGAACGAGCAGCGCACGAGGCAGTCGTCGACCTCGCTGCCGACGGCGTCGTGTACGCCGAGATCCGTTTCGCTCCAGAGCAACACATGAAACAAGGCCTGTCGCTCGACGAGGTGGTCGAAGCCTCACTACGCGGGTTCCGCTCGGGGTCAGTGGGCACTGATCTCACCGTCGGCGTGATCTGCTCTGCCATGCGCCAAGCAGCTCGAAGCCACGAAATCGCTGAACTCGCCATTCGCAACCGCGACGAGGGCGTCGTCGGCTTCGACATCGCGGGGCCCGAAGCCGGGTTCCCTCCAACTCGCCACCTCGACGCGTTCCAGCTGTGCATGCGAGAGAACTTCCACATCACGATCCACGCCGGTGAAGCGTTCGGCCTGCCGTCCATTCGTGAAGCCCTCAGTTACTGCGGAGCCGAACGGCTGGGCCATGGGGTGCGCATTGTCGATGACATCACCGTCGACCCAGACGGAAGAGCCGAGCTGGGCCGCCTGGCCGCGTTCGTCCGTGACACTCGTGTGCCGTTGGAGATGTGCCCCACCTCCAATGTCAACACTGGTGCAGCCGCTTCGATCGCCGAGCATCCCATCGGGCTCCTTCGCCGGCTCCGATTCCGCGTGACGGTCAACACCGACAACCGGCTGATGAGCAACGTTGCGCTCTCCGATGAGTTCGCGAAGCTGCACGATGCGTTCGGCTACGGCATCGGCGACATGGAGTGGCTCACGCTGAACGCGATGAAGAGCGCCTTCTGGCCGTTTGAACAGCGCTTGAAGATCATCAACGAGATCATCAAACCCCGCTACGCCACCCTTCGCGACTCCAACCTGTGACAACCGCTGTCTCCCTGAGCGGACTCCACAAACGGTTCGATCAGAAGATCGCAGTCGACTCGGTCGATCTCGTTGTTCCCCGAGGAACATTCTTTGGCCTGGTCGGCCCGAACGGAGCAGGCAAGTCGACCACGCTCAAGATGACCACCGGCCTGTTGCGACCCGATGCAGGCACGGCCGAGGTTGATGGAATCGACGTTTGGGTCGACCCCCGAGAAGTCAAGACCCGCATCGGTGTCGTCGGCGAAGACCTTCGACTGTTCGAGCGGTTGACCGGCCGCGAGATGCTTCAGTACGTCGGACTACTGCGAGGGCTCGATCGCTCCGAGGCCGACCATCGCGGCACGCAGCTTCTGGACTTCCTCGGCTTGGCCGAAGCCGCGGGGCGGCTCGTGATCGACTACTCGGCCGGCATGCGAAAGAAGATCGCTCTCGGCGCCGCCGTGCTTCATCGGCCGAGCGTGTTGTTCCTCGACGAACCGTTCGAATCGGTCGACCCGCTCTCGGTCCGCCTCATTCGCGACCTCCTCGAACAACTCGTCGCCGGCGGGGCCACCGTCGTCTTCTCGAGCCATGTGATGGAAGTCGTCGAGCGGCTGTGCGATCACGTTGCCGTCATGCACCAAGGCCGTGTGGTGGCTGGCGGCGTCACGGCCGAGCTCTGCGACGGTCGCCGTCTCGAGGACGTGTTCATCGAGACGGTCGGAGCAATCGACTCCTCTGCCGATCTCGGCTGGCTCACACCGTGACCCTGCTGTTTATTCGCCTCAAGCTCCGCCTCCTCCGGAACGTGCTCCGAACGTCGGGAGGCCCTGGCCTGGTGGTCTTCTCGATCCTCGCGATCGGTATCGGCCTCGTGGTCGCCCAAGCCCTTCGATGGTCGGATGACCTCGAGCGATTCATCGTCATGCCGATCATCGGCTCATTGTTCGTCTTGACCTGGGCGCTCGGGCCGGTCCTGTTCGGGAACAGCGATGAGACCATCGACACCACACGCCTCGCGTTGTTCCCGCTTGATCCTGATCGGTTGGCGTCTGGACTCGCCGTGCAGGCATTGATCGGGCCCGGCCCGATCGCTGCCATCCTTGCCCTGGCCGGGGCCGCAACCCAAGCACCGACGTTGCCATCCCTGGCGCTTGCCTGCATCGCCGTTGTGGCAACCGTGTTGCTCGCCACAACATTGTCCCGGGTGCTCCTGACCGCTCTGGGGTCCGGTCTACGGCGACGACGATCTCGCGACCTGGCAACACTGGCGACGGGCGGCGTGATCGGTGTCGCCGCGGTTGGTCTGCAGGTGTTCGTTGTCTACGGCAACGTGTTCGATCTCGGCCGACTCGCCAGGATCGCCGATGTCGTTCGGCTGACGCCGTTCGGATGGCCCGGCGATGCGCTCGGTCGAGCATCAACGGGCGCCCTTCTCGTCCCGTTCGTGGAACTCGTCGGCACAGCGGCTGTGATCGTCGTGGCGGTACGGATGTGGGCCGTGCTCCTGGAGCGAGCGTTGACCGAGGTTGCAGAACACGAAGCCGACACCCTGGTCTCGCGACCTCTCATTTCCACCGCCAAGGGCGGATCAGTGTCGCCGAGCTTCGCCGCCTTCGTGAAGGAGCGACGCTACTTCGCACGCCACCCTCGGTATCGGGTCCAGGTCATGTCACAGGTGACGGTGCTGATCCTCGGAGGCGCGCCGTTTCTCGGCGCCATCGTCCGGCGCGAACCTGAAGCCGTGCTGTTCGGTTGTATTCCGGCACTGACCGCCGGCGTGACCGGCGCGAACTTGCTGGGCCCCGACGGCCGCGCACTCTGGGCCGAGTACTTGGCACTCCCATCGCTGACCCCGCTCCTCAGAGGTCGCTCACTGACCTTCGCGGCGCTCGGTGTGAGTGCAGCGGTGGTCCTCACCCTCGGTTCTGCGATCTGGACCGGAGGCTGGCGATTCGCCCCCGCTGCCCTCGGCGCAGCCGTCGGTATGGCGTTCACGGGCTCGGGGGTCGGAGCGATCACCTCGGTCCTGGCGCCGAGCTCCTACCCGGACGAGCAATCGACAAATCCGTTCGCTACATCATCGCCTGGTACCGGTTGCCTCCCTGCGATCATCACCTTCAGCGGTGTGCTCGTCGGGTTGCTCCTGTCGGCACCGCTGCTCTTCGGGCTGGCGAGGGCTCGAGAGCAGGTCGAGGCCATCGTCATCGTTGCCGCCGGTGCGCCGCTTTATGGCTTTTTGTTGTGGAGCGCAACGACCGCTATCGCCGGCCGCCGCGTCGAGCACAAGGGGCCCGAGTTGGTGGCATTTCTCGCAAGCCCCTGACTCCGAATCGTTGCCCGCGGACCCATCGGATCGACCGAGGGCCCGGTGCGACTCCAGTTCGACTTCATTGCTACGACCGACGCGGAATAGTGTCGAGGGGTGGGTCCGATCATCGATGACACGAGTAGCGAGATCGATCGATGATTCGAGTCATGCTCGTTGATGACCACGAGATGCTTCTCGAAGGTCTTTCGCTGGCTCTGGAGCATCAACAGGACATCGAGGTGCTCGGTACGGCGACCACGCGTCGAACGGGGTTCCAACGTTTCTGTGCCCTCGAACCCGATGTGCTGATCGTCGACTACCGCATCGGAGATGAAACGGGCGCTGATCTTGCCCGTGACGTGATCAAACGCGAGCCGTCCGCAGCGGTCGTCGCAATGAGCGCGCTGGCCACCAGCTACATCCTCGACGACATCGTCGATGCTGGTTGCCTCGGTTTCGTCGAGAAACGCCGAGGCATCGATGATCTCGTCGCCGCTGTTCGGGCCGCAAGCACAGGCTCGGTTCACTATCCCCGCCGTGCGATGGCGAAACGACTCGAGCCGACACAGACGGTTCGCCAACTCACGTCACGAGAACTGGAAGTCCTGGAGCGTCTCGGGCACGGAGAGCATTCAGCAGACATCGCGGACCACCTCAATGTGTCGGTCCACACGGTCCGGAATCACACGAGGGAGATCCGAAGGAAACTCGGAGTCACCACGCAACTCGCTGCCGTCATCAGCGGCATTCGCCAAGGCCTGATCGCTCCACCTGACCCCGACTGATCGTGCATGTCCTCGCTGCACCATTCAACGTCGTTGGCCGCGATCGTCACGGAGTCAGAGCGAGGTCGTGTCACCAGCTGTGAGGTGCGCGCCAAGCTCGTCGATCCTGCGTCGCGCGTCGAACAGAAGACGCGACATCTGGTCATCCGGACCTGTCAGCCGAAGTGCTGCGTCGATCAGGAGGGAGACATTGCCGAGTTCGTGCACGACATCAGTCAGTTGCTCATCGTCATGATCTCGGTTGATGCTCAGTCCGGAAGTGGCGAACATTGGTGGCCCTCGTGTCCTGTCCAACAGCGACCCTAGCAGCCCTTGGGCAAGCGTCTGGAGGGCCGTTGGTCACCTTTCAGGACGTGATCAATGTTGATCAGCCGATGTGTCGCGATTGACCATCTGAGGTCACCGAAAAGGGACCACAATGTGTGGAAGATGGAAGCGCACCGGGTCTCTCCAGAGGTTCACCTTGCACAGCGGGTCACCGTCGGAGAACTTGACGATCTCCCCTGCGACGTCCGCAGCCGACTTGGTGCTGATGAACGGTTGGTGTGCCTCGTGTCGGTCGGGTCCGACCAACAGCGCTACACGTTGATCATCGATGCTTCCTGGATCGAGCTCGCTGCAGAGGCATCGGAGATCGATCGCCATCTTGTGGACGACCTCTCGCTTCCACGATCGGTGGTCGATGCCGTCGTTGCCGGTTGGCCCGAGGACTGGTGTTCGATCAGAGAAGACCCCGGGCCCACCTCGTTGCCGCCCCAACGATCGAGGCACGAGCGACGGAAGACTGTCTGGTGGTCCGACGACGACATTCCTCACGTTGGCGAACGTTCATCGAAATGAGCAAAGGCGGCGACGAATCGTCGCCGGCACATTGGTGGGCCTGACACGCTTCAGGGTGTCAGCTCTCTGCCCAATTCTCCTTGCACGGCGTCCACAAGTTCGGTCGGAGTGAACGGCTTCGACAGGATCCGAATGTCGTGGATTCCCGCAGCAGCCAACTCCTGCTGAGCCTTGTGCTCACCGGCGCCGGTGATCAACAAGACTGGAATGCCCGGCTGCAGCCGCCGCGACTCGACGATCAGCTCGGGCCCACGAACGTCGGGCATCGTCAGGTCGGTCACCAAACAGTCGAACGGGCCAAGGCTGCCCATCGCTGCAAATGCGTCACGAGCACCTCCGACGCTCGTGATCGTCTCGAATGCCGGGCGGAGAAGCGACTCGACCGTGCTCCGCACCAAGTCATCGTCGTCAACGAGCAGGATCCGAGCATCGCGCACCGGCGACGACTTCGGTCGATCCTCGACGGTCAGATCGAGATGGATCGGTACCGCTGAGAACGCCACGCGAACGGTGGTGCCGCGGTCGATCTCGGTTGTGACGGACAAGGTCGCGCAGCCGGTGTGCAACAACCCGGCCAGGGACGCCAGGCCCAGCCCCCGCCCCCCGGGCCTCGTCGTGTAGAAGGGTTCGGTCATCCGTTCCGACGCCTCAGGGGTCATGCCACTGCCATTGTCGGTCACCGTAAGCACCACCTCGTCGGGGTTCGGTCGCTCGACCGCAATGACGATGTGGCCGTCCCCATCGATGGCCTGGTCAGCATTGAGGACGAGGTTCGTCAGCAGCTGACCCAACGACTCCCGATCCACGGCCGCCGGCGATGCCACTGCGTTCTCGACACGAAGCTCGATGGTCGGGCCGACCATCTCGGCGAGGAGGGGGGTCATGGATTCGACTACCTCAGCAACATCACATGTCTTGTCGTGCGGTAGCGATCGACCAGTCGTCGCCAGGATCTGGTCCACCAGCTGAGACGAGAGTCTGGCCGCCGTCTCGATGGCCAGTGCCCGGTCGCGCAGAGAAGACCCTTCTGGCAGCTCGTCGAGGATCGAGCTGATGTTGCCAACGATCGGCACGAGAAGGTTGTTGAAGTCGTGGGCAACGCCAGTCGCCATCACACCAAGGCTCTCGAGCCGACGAGAGGTGCTGAGTTGACCTGCGAGCTCGACGCGGTCGGTGACATCGCGAACGACCAGCAGCAGATCAGGCCTGCCATCGTCGCCGTATCGGCTCGGATTGACCTCGATCCAACGGTCGGTTGCCTTCAGGTTCGCGATCCACGACGACGAGAAGACTGCGTCTGGCGGTTGGAGGTACGACCACGCATCAGCAACGAAATCAGGTTCGGCGATTCCCAGGACGGCCTCGATGTTCGGGCTGACGAACAGGACGCGACCCTCATCATTCAACTCGACCACGACGTCATTCATGTTGGCCAGGCGTCGGCGATGCTCACCCAGTGCCATGTTCAGATCGGCCTCGATGGCGAGACGTTTCGCGGCCGATGTCTCGAGAGCCCACGTTCGCTGCGAAAGCCGGGCGTGGATCTCGTCCATCCGGTGAGTTCGCAGAACCCGCCGCCGCATCCGCTCGATCAATGACCAACGACCACCTCCCGGCGGCACATCGACCAAGAGTTCGGCGCCCCGCTCATGCAAGCGCAGCTCGACGGTTGCGGGTGCGAGGCCGAAAAAGGTGGGAAGAGCTTCTGCTGCTCCGGCCAGGATCGAGAAGAGAGCGGGAGCGTGGCCGTAACCGCCGGCGATGGTCACCCCGATCGAAACCAACTGGCCGTCGACAGTTGTTGCGGCACCCAAGCAGGCGAAGTCGCCCTGACCATCACCCCGAATGATGAAGCTGTATGCCTCGGCCGGGCGAAGCAGGAATCGAGCGAGGATGACCTGAGGCTCCAGACGTTGTATGCCGATGCTTGCCGCTCCGATGCCTCGAAGTTGCTCGTCCGACAAGATCTCGCCGAGACGCTCCATCATGAGCTGGAGGGCGGCCCACGACACCCGTCCGGTTGGATCCTGGAAATGCGTGACGGGGTACCCCGTGCCTGCGACCAGGTCGGCGACATTGAGCCCTAGCTCCTCGGACGACTCCAGGAGAGAGGAGAAAACCCCACAGGACACTTCACGGCCGACCAGATCAACCTGTGGTTCAAGCGCCGGTCTCAGGCGTTTCGGCATCGCGACTCCCCACTCTCACTTCGTGTGGTTGACGCCGCCTGGCTACGTGTTAGTCGAGAGATCAAGGTTCGAGCAAACCAGGACCCGATCCAGCGGAGGGGAATCTGTCAGTTCAGGGACGGGTCGTCTGGAAAGTGAGCGAACCATGCGAGCTCGCCACCGTTGCGGCGTAACACGATCGCCCAGAGGTCGAGCGGATCGTCGACGAACAGATCGGGCAGAAGGCCATCAACCACCCACCACGCTTGGTTACCGATCTCTCCCTCGAGTTGCCCCGCTCCCCACCCGGCGTAGCCGGCGAAGACCCGTACCCGATCGATCGGCGATCCAGCATCGGCGGGACGATCGAGGTCGAGTGTGTGGAGACCGAAGACCAGCTCGCCGTCGGCATCGGGCGTTGCGCCGAGGGCGATCAGAGAATTGCGCTCAACGGGGCCACCAGCGAAGACGACGGCCGGCATCGCCGCCACAGGCCCCCAGGTCGGGAACGCGTCCTCGACAAGCAGCTCTGATGGTCGATTCAGGATCAACCCGAGAGCCCCCTCTTCGTTGTGTTCGAGCAGAAGCGTGATCGTTCCGTCGAATGCGTCGGCATGCACGGCGGGTTTCGAAATGAGAAGTTGCCCGCTGAGCGACAGCGTCACGCTGAGGACCCTCCGAGGATCGCCTCGGTCGAGGAAGTACCGATACGCGTCGCCCCGGCGAGGATCATCGCGACCGCAGCGTCCCACGTACGGACGCCGCCACTGGCCTTCACACCCAACCGTCCTCCGACGGTGCTCGACATCAGCCGAACCGCCTCAATGGTTGCTCCACCAGCCGGGTGGAAGCCGGTGGAGGTCTTGACGAAGTCGGCACCTGCGGTTTCTGCAGATTGGCAACACCGCACGATCTCGTCATCGGTGAGGGCCGCTGACTCGATGATCACCTTCAAGATGACGTCGGCCGGGACGCTGGCCCGAACGGTCGCGATGTCCTCGATGACGGCGTCCCAAGAGCCGGCCTTGACCCGACCGAGGTCGAGGACCATGTCGATCTCGGTGGCACCGAGAGCAATCGAACGGGCCGCTTCCGCTGCCTTTGACTCGGGCCGATGAGCGCCAGACGGAAAGCCGCACACGGTGGCCACGCCGATGCTGTCACTCAGCGTCCCGGCCGCGATCGGGAGACGCGACGGTGACACGCAGATCGCGGCAACGTCGAACCGATTGGCGTCAACACAGAGCGCGATGACGTCAGCGTCGGTTGCCACGACCGCGAGCAGTGTGCGATCGATGGCAGCCGCCACGTCGCTCACCGCTACATTTTCCGAGCCTGCATGATCGCTCATCCACAGAACGCTAGCGAACGCTCACACCTTCTCCCAAGGCGAACGATCCGGTGCCGCGTCACCGCAGTACTGACAGGCAGGCAACGCGGCAAGCACCATCGCCCCACAGGAGCACTTGTTGCCTCGAATCTTCTTTCGTCCATCCCGCTCGCCGTCAGCGGCATCGAGTTCGTACACCCGATAGGCGAGGTGAGCGTCGGTCAACCCAGTCGTCTCGCGCAGCAGCTGCCACATCGACTCGCAGAGGGTGAGCATCCGCTCGAGCCGCATCTCCAGATCATGGATCTCATTGCCGGTGCGGCGGGCCTGACGGACCGCTTCTTCAGCGACGAACCCGAGCGACGTGTGCGTCGATTTGATCTGCTTGCGCTGCACAAGGTCGTACATGTCCATACTCAGGCATCGGCCGGTTTCCAGGCTGACTTGACATCAGCCACCTGCGACGACGTCTGTCTCCGACTCTGCGACGCGGGCCTCCTCGCTCTATCCTTGGGCGATGCGAGTACTGACAAAGGCCAACGACACCTGCTGGTGCGGCAGCGGAAAGAAGTTCAAGCGCTGCCACAAGTACTCGCAGGAGGCGATACGGCCCGGCAATCTCTCACCGATCCGCGACGTCCCGGACACGATCGATCAACCGATGTGGGCCGGCGGCAACCCCAACCAGCGCTGGGACGAGGATTGGGTGAAGACACCCGAGATCATCGAGAAGATGCGGCGAACCGGCCGCCTGGCTGCCGACACGCTCAACTACCTCGGCACGCTCGTCGCCCCGGGGGTCACCACTGAAGAGATCGACGTGGCCTGTCACGCTCGAGCCATCGAGGTCGGCTCCTACCCGAGCCCCCTCATGTACCCCGGCAGCGTCGACCCATTCCCGAAGTCGCTTTGCACCTCGGTCAACGAAGTGATCTGTCATGGCATCCCCGACGACCGCCCGCTCCGCGACGGCGACATCGTCAATTTCGATGTGACCCTTTTCAGAGAAGGTGTCCACGGAGACACAAACGCAACCTTCTTCGTTGGCGAGGTCGACGATGACTCCCGACGCCTCACCCAAGTGACCCGTGATGCAACGATGCGTGGCATCGAAGCTGCGAAACCTGGCAACCAGATCAACGAGATCGGACGTGCGATTCAGCAGTACGCGGAGGGAGCCGGATTCGGCGTGGTCCGCGACTTCGTTGGCCATGGCATCGGCGAGCAGTTCCACACAGATCTCCAGATCTGCCACTACTACCACCCACGTCTCACCGACATCATTGAGCCTGGCATGACCTTCACCATCGAGCCGATGATCACGCAAGGTTCGTATCGCGCCCGGATGTGGGACGACGGATGGACCGCGGTCACCGCCGATGGCGGTCGAACCGCGCAGTTCGAACACACCATTCTCATCACTGATGACGGTCCTGAGATACTCACGACACCGAGCGATACCTCCACTCACCCGTTCTGGGCGCTCTAGACAACGCCGCCCGAGCGGCGACGTCGGCCGACGATCGATACGGGGCCACCCTCATTTCCGTCGAGCAGCGTGCGACACTGGTGGGATGCGAAAAGGCTTCGCCGGTCTCATTCTCGGCCTTTCATTGGTGGTCGCGTCCGTCAGCTGGGCTGGGTTCATCATGTCCCGCACCGTGCTCGACCCCGGCCGCTCAGAACGTCTGTCTGTTCAGGTCTTCGAGAACGAGGAGCTCCGAGCGGTTCTTGTGTCAAGGCTGGCAGAAAGCCTGGGTGACGCACTGCCCGGCGAGGTCGTCGTTCCGAGCCAGACGCTCGAGGCTGCCGCTTCCTTGGCCCTCGACAATCCCGCCGTGCAACAGCTCGTTCAGACAGCCATCGTCGACACCCACAAGGCCGCGCTCGAAGGAAACGCCCAACCCGTCGTGATCGACAGTGCCATCTTGAGCAATGCCTTGCGAGGCTCACTGGTGCAGAGCAACCCGAATCTCGAGACCGCACTTCCGCAAGTGCCCTCAGCAAGTATCGAACTCCCGACCACCGGACTGAACTTCCTCGGGACGATCAAGGGCTTCGTCGACCAGGTGACACTACTCGCAGCACTGGCCGGCCTGGCCGGCGCTGCCACGGCGCTCGGCATCACCAACGACCGCCCGTCGATCTTGCGCCGTGTTTCCTTCTGGGCGTTCGGTGCCTCCGTCTTCTGGCTCATCGTCGGCTTCGGCGTCCCCTACCTTGCAGGCTTGATCGGCCCGGCATCGTCCTCACTGACAACCGCAGCCGTCGACGTGTTCTTCGGCGCCATGATCACTCCGGCCATTTCCATGGGCGCCGTCGGCATCGGCCTGGTGGCGGCTTCTGTTCTCTGGTCGTCATTGGCCACACGCAATCCTGCTCGGGTTGCCCAGCCAGCTCGGGCGCCGCGCGGCGCAGGTGCGAAGAACACAGCAACCCGCCTCGGGGCCGCGTCAGCTACACCTGCCGTGGAGGCGCACGGCCGGCCTCTCCCGAGCCAACCAGTCGATCAAACTGTCGTTCAGTCCCGACCGGTGGCAGGGGGTGATGCCGCTCCGTCGGCTCGCCCTGGCCCAACGGCCATGCCCGTTTCTCCCGAGCCAAGCTTTGACCCGGCAGCCGATCGAGCTCGACCAGAGCCGATCTGGATCGAGGGTCGCGGCTACGTCGAACCAGACGACCCGAGCGTGCGCCGGCGGTAGGCGGACATCGACCCTCGCTAGTCGATCGCCCGTTCGAAAACGTGTCGGCTCACCTCCGGCTAGCGTCTCGACCGTGGATGATCTGAGCGATTTCGAACGGACCGAAGCCACCTTCGACGGCAAGACAAAGCTTGTCTATCGGAAGGGCACCGGCCCTGGCGTCGTTGTGATGGCGGAGATACCGGGCATCACGCCTGAGGTCGCCGACTTCGCTCGGAAGGTGGCCGACATCGGCTGCACCGTCGCGATGCCGTCGTTGTTCGGAACCGACGGAGCGCCTCTCACCAACGCTGCCTTGCTCAAGACACTGCCCCGAGCCTGCATCAGCAGTGAGTTTCATACGCTCGCCACCGGCCAAGCCTCCCCCGTCACCATCTGGCTTCGGGCGCTGGCTGCATCCCTCCATGAGGTATGTGGCGGCCCCGGCGTCGGAGCGATCGGGATGTGTCTCACCGGCGGATTCGCCCTCGCCATGATGGTGGACGATGTCGTCGTTGCTCCGGTGCTGAGCCAACCAAGCCTGCCGCTGCCGCTCGGGGCGAAACGCGCTGCGGATCTCGGCATTTCGTCGACGGACCTGCAGATCGTGAAGGAGCGGGTCAGCGCAGGGTGTCCCGTACTCGGGCTCCGGTTCACCGAGGATCGAGCTGTCGGGACCCGGTTCGACACCTTGCGTCGCGAGCTGGGCGACGGCTTCGTCGCCGTCGAGATTGACT
>CAZYLX010000005.1:0-18680 GCA_964648595.1 uncultured Acidimicrobiaceae bacterium | reverse complement strand
GGTCTCGATCTCTGCAACCACCTCAGGATTCTCAGCCATCGCCTGCATCGAAGCGGCGTCGCCCTCCAAACCATGGCTGGCCGCCCACGCAGCAGAAGCATCGGGATCCAGAACGACAAGCGCAGAAACGAACGGGCGCTTCTCGCCGATCGCACAGGCCTGACCGACGAGCGGAATCATCTTGAGTGCCCCTTCGAGGTTGGCGGGGCTGATGTTCTTGCCCCCAGCGGTGATGATCAGTTCCTTCTTGCGGTCGATGATCTTGAGGTAGCCGTCTTCATCGATCTCGCCGATGTCGCCAGTGTGGATCCAACCCTCGGGATCCATGGTCTCGGCCGTCTTTTCAGGAAGTCCGAGATAGCCCTCGAACATGTTGCCGCCACGAGCAAGGACTTCGCCGTCCTCGGCCAGCTTCATCTCGACGCCTGCCACCGCTTGGCCGACGTAGCCAGCCTTTGCTGCGTTCGACCAACTGAGGACCGCCGTGGTCTCCGACATCCCGTAGCCCTCGGTCAGGGGCACACCGATGGCCCGGAACCAAGACAGGATCTCGGCCGGGATCGGGGCGGCGCCGCTGATGCAAATCAAGGTTTCGTCGAGACCCACCAACGGGCGAACCTGGCTGAACGCGACAGCGTCGAGGAAGTTCCAGGTCTCGATCTCTTCGTCGGTGGCGGTGCCCGCCGTCATCTTCTCCATGATCGGGAGGGCTGCTGCGACTGCGTCATTGAAGGGGCCGGCCTTCTCGGGATCGGCAGCGAGCACGGCGTTGACACCGGCGTAGATCTTCTCCCAGACGCGGGGCACACCGATGAAGACGTGGGGGTGCACCTCGGCGGCGTAGGCCGCGACTTGTGCCGTCTCCGGGCAACAGGTGACTTCCGTGCCGAAATCGACCATGTAGTAGTGGCCAAGCAAGCGCTCCATGATGTGAGCCATCGGCAAGTAGGACACGTGACGCTTTCCTGCGAAGTCGTCGATGTCGGTCTGATCACGCATGCCTTGGCCAACAGATTCGAGTGTCCAGCACACGTTGTAGTGCGACAGCATGACGCCCTTGGGATCGCCGGTGGTGCCCGAGGTGTAGATGATGGTTGCGAGATCGCTGGCCTCAGCGGCTTCCGCTGCTGCTTCGAGATCGGCCGGCTCAGAAGCGATCATGTCGCTGTAGCGAACAACGTCGTCGCCAACGGAATCGTCGGGATCGATGATCGCCATGTGCTCGATGGTGCCGAGCTGTGCCTTCACCTTCAAGAAACGCTCGAGATAGTCGGCGTGTTCGACAACGGCGACCTTTGCGCCGCAGTTGTTCACGAGATACTCGACCTGATTCGGAGCTGAAGAGTTGTAGATCGAGACCGGCGTTGCTCCGCAGAAGAGGACGGCAAGGTCGAGTGCATGGAACTCCTGGCGATTGGCCAGCATGAGCACGACACGATCGCCAGGGCCAACGCCGAGGTCCTTGAACGCGGTGACCAGCCGTGCGGTGTCAGCTGCCACCTCGGCCAAGGTCAGTGACTCCCAGGATCCGTCTGAGCCCTTCCATTTCAGTACCGTGGTGTCGGGTCGTGCGGCGAGGTTGGCGAGAAAGCGCTTGGGAACGTTCTGTCCGACAATGCGCTGATCGAGTTCGGCTGAGGTCGTCATGCTCTTATTGTGCCAGGCGGCACAGAAATCTTCACGGGAAAATATCTCGCCGCGCATAGACCTCTTCGAGACGTCGAAGCGACACCACGTACGCCGCTTCTCGCCTCGAGCAATCGAAGTCCTCCATGGCCGTCGCCACCTTGTCGCTGGCTTCCCAGAGCAACGTCCGCAACCGCTCATCGACACTCTCTGCCGACCAGATCTGAGCCGACTTGTTCTGGAGCCACTCGCAGTAGGAAACGATGACGCCACCGGCGTTGGCCAGGATGTCGGGAATGATGTCGACACCTTTTGTCGCGAGGATGAGTTCGGCTTCTGACGTGGTTGGCCCGTTGGCCGCTTCCACCACGAGTCGGGCCTTCATCATGCTCGCCCGCTCAGCTGTGACCTGATTTTCGAGAGCCGCAGGGACAACGACATCGACGTCGGCTGAGAACACCTCGTCAGCCGAAACCGGCTCGACAGAGCTCCGTCGTTCCTCGAATCCGGCAACCCCTCCGTGATCTCGGACCCATTCCCACAATGCCGGAACGTCAAGGCCAGCTGGATCAGCAACCGTTCCGGTGTGGTCTCCGACGACCTTGATTGTGCAGCCACTCTCGAATGCCAATCGGCCGAAGTGACCGCCGACATTGCCGAATCCCTGAATCGACAGGCTCAGGTCGTCAAGCCGCCGATTGGTCTCGCCGCACCAGTGGCGGAGGACGTACAGCACGCCCTGGCCGGTTGCTTCTTCGCGGCCGGCGCAGCCGCCCGTGGCCAACGATTTGCCGGTGACGACGCCTTTCACCGAATGGCGGTTCGCGGGACCGGCCAGATTCGTGAAGGTGTCCATCAGCCAATCCATCATCTGGCTGTCGGTTCCGACATCAGGAGCAGGGATGTCCTGGTCGGGCCCGATGTTCGATCCGAGTGCATGGGTGAAGCGACGGACGATGCGTTGCAGCTCACTCCTCGAATAGCGCCCTGGATCGATCGTGACACCGCCCTTCGCTCCTCCAAACGGCAGGCCGACGAGCGAACACTTGAAGGTCATCCATGCGGCAAGAGCGCTCACCTCGTCGAGGTCGACATCGGGGTGGAACCGGATGCCTCCCTTGAATGGGCCGAGGATGTTGTTGTGCTGGATGCGATAGCCGCGGAAGATGGTCCACGAGCCATCGTCCATCTGGACCGGGAAGTTGACGATCACCTCGTTCTTCGGGTGACTGAGAATCTGCCGGTAGCGATCCTCCATGTCGATGAGCTCAGCAGCTTGCTGAAACTGTTCGACCGCGGTCTCGTGCAGGCTCCGTTGTCGGAGTGCGTCCATGGCAGCTTCCTTTCGACGGCGTCATTGACGTCGAACCGATCGGTGAGACCGGCTGTCCAAAGAGCGTAAATGAATCATCGACTCCCCCGTGAGGACCGATCGGACCATCTACGTGGGTGGGAACTACCCGCCGTTTGTGGTCGTCTGTACCGGTATGACTCCCTTCTCGCGTCTCATCGGCTTGCTGATCGTGCTCGTGCTCGCCGTGACAGCGTGCGGCGAAGACAGTGAGGAAGGGAGTGAGAGCGCGTCAGGTGGTCGCTCGACATGGAACGTCGCGATCGAGCCGCAGGTCATCGTCGATGGGCTCGCTGTTCCGATCGCCGCCGAGCTACCCGTCGTTGCGGAGCCGGGCCCGGCAACCGGTGAGGGAATCATCGGCGTGTCGACATCAGCGGCCGTTGTCGACGCCGATCACCTCTACCTCGAGCTAGGTCGCGCTGCGGGTTGCGCGACCGTCGACGTCACTGCCCTGGTGCCCCAGGAGCAGGTCGGCACGTACGCGCTCTTCCACGACACAGACAACCTCTGCGAGGCCTTCATGATCTCCGGTTTCCGGACACCGGTGGTCGATCTCGTTCCAGCGCCCGACGGCACCGTCACGATCATCGACAGCTCCGGAGCAGCAACCTCGATCGATCTGGGCTGATCAGCCGATCGCTCTGACTCGCCAATCGCTTGACTAGCGAGGCGTGATCTCGGCCAGGCCGCCGCAGTACGGACGAAGGACCTCGGGGACCGAAATGGTTCCGTCTGGCGTTTGGTGATTCTCGAAAATGGCCAGCAGCGTGCGGCCGATGGCGCAGGCGGTCCCGTTCAGGGTGTGCAGCGGCTTTGTCCCGTTCTCGTCCTTCACCCGAGTGCTCATGCGACGAGCCGAGTAGTCGGTGTAATTCGAGCAGCTCGTCACTTCCCGATACGTCTGTTGGCTTGGGATCCAGGCCTCGATGTCATATTTCTTGGCCGCTGCGTTGCCGAGATCGCCTGCGGCCACCGTGATCACCCGATGGGGTATCTCGAGCTCGGAGAAGATCTCTTCCTCGAGGCTGCGAAGCAGCTCGAGCTCGTCCCAGGAACGGTCAGGATGTGAGTAGACAAACATCTCGACCTTGTCGAACTGGTGCACGCGAAAGAGCCCGGCAGTGTCCTTGCCGTACGTGCCGGCCTCGCGCCGAAAGCAACTCGAGTAGCCGACATAGCGACGGGGTAGGTCCTCGGCCTCGAGGCGCTCGGTCCGATGGAGCCCGGCCAAGCCCACCTCGGCGGTGCCAACGAGGAACAGTTCGTCCTTTTCGAGCTCGTACACCTGGTTGCGGTCGGCAGGAAAGAACCCGGCGTCAATCATCATGTCTTCGCGAACCAGCACTGGCACGACAACGGGGACGAACTCGTGCCCCATCAGCTTGTTCATCGCGTATTGGACCAGTCCGAACTGCATTCGGACGGCGTCACCGAGGATGTAAGCGAACCGACTGCCCGACATCCGCACGGCACGATCGGTGTCGACGAGCCCGAGGTGGGCGCCGATCTCTGCGTGGTCCATGGGCCGGGCTGGCGTCTGATCGCCCCAGGTGCTCTCGACTCGGAAGTCGTCCTCTCCTCCATCGGGAACGGACTCCACGGCTGGGTTTGGCAGCGGAAGCGTCAGTTCGGTCAGTCGCTCATCCAGATCGGTGAAGATCGCTTCGAGACCAACCAGCTCGTCCTTCAACGCCTTCGCCGCGTCCTTCTTCGCCTCACGCTCGTCGGGGGCCGAGCGACCGATTTCCTTGGATGCCGCGTTGGCGTCCGCTCGCTGGGATTCGACCGCAGCGAGAGCCTCGCGCCGCGAGGCTTCGACCGAGAGGACCGAATCAATCACTTCGGCCGAGGCACCCTTGCGGATGGCACCGGTTCGATAGTCCTCTTCTTCACGCAGGCGACGTAGATCGATCACCGCACCAACGTAGCGCCACCCATCAGCGACGGCGGTCGCTTTCGCCCGCTCGAGCGCTCGGCCGCAACCCGCCGACCGTCAGTAGTTCAGATCGACGAGTTCGCTGCCCTCGTGTTCGGCGTCAGCATTGGTCTTCATCGCAAAACCCATGATTCCCGAGACGATGGCCATGGTCATCAAGAACAAGACCGGGATCACGACGACGATGACAACAGCGAGGATGATGGCTCCGATCATGACCGAGAGTGTGCCATGTCATGCCAAGCGAGCACCACTGTTGGCCGAAGCCACGAAGGCGAGTCGGTCATCCGACGTAGCACCATGCTTCGATCTCGACCGTGGCACCGATGGGCAGCGCACGGACGGCGACAGCAGACCGAGCGGGCCGGTGGTCGCCGAACTCATCGACATAGACCCGGTTCATCTCGGAATAGTCCGCCATGTCCACCAAGAAGACCGTGGTCTTGGTGACCGAATCGAGCGTTGCCCCTTCAGCCTCGAGAAGACCACGAAGGTTGGCGAATGCCTGCCGCAGCTCGGCTTCGAGGCCACCCTCGACAATGGCACCGTCTGCGATGCCGACCTGACCGGAGCAAACGAGCCAGGGACCGGCTTTGACGAGTGGGGTGTACGGGCCAACGGGTTTTGCCATGCGAACGATGATATGCCGAAGGCGGGGCCCATTCGATCAGCCTGCACAGCGGGCCGGTCAGCTGATTGGACCGACCGGCCAATCCTGTCGACAACCAGCACGGAGCCAGCCTGCGGTAGCGACAGCGGCGAACACAGCATCAGAGCCGTTCACACTCGGGCGGTCCTCGGGAACGATCTCGACGGTGATGGGCGGCGTGTCGATGGCTCGCAGCACACCAAAGCTCCGAACGGTGAGGTCGTGTACCTCTCCGAGATCGTCGACAGCGAGCGCCTCGCTGGTGAGCCACGACCACGCCATGTGGGCCGCCCCGATGCAGTAAGAGCGAAGAACGATCTCGTCGAGAACTTCACCACAGCGAACGGTGACAGCGATTCCGTCGGGGTCCACGGTGGCCTCGGCGACAGCACCATCGGGAGAAGTCAGCGGTCCGGCCGTGCCGGTCGCTCCCGCCAACAGGATCAAGGCCTCGGCCCAGCCGGCAGCCCGCAGGTCGAGGGAGGTCGGTGGACCGTGAACCATTCGCTCTTCGACCACAAGACCTGGAGCCACTGACGCGATGGCCTCGCGGATGCCAGGGGTTCGCACCACTCGAATCACGCCCGTTCCATCAGCCTTCGCCCATCCAGCAACCGGGGGCCGCTTCGGCCCGTTGCGAACCGTGTACTCCCGACTTGCCATGGCCACCACGGTCCGGCCGTGCTCGTCAGCGAGTCGCCGGGCAACAGCTGGCACCTCGCTCGAACGCTTCGCTCCAAAGGCTCCACCGTTGGCAACCGGATCCGCCGGATCGCCGCCCGGCTCACACCAGGAAACATCGGTCTCGAGGTAGGCGGGCTCGGTCCACGTCGTCCGCAGCGCAGCGTCGTAACCCTCGTGATCGGCGAGCTCGAGCGGCCACGTCGGATCCATGGTCGTTCTGCGACCCTGCACCTTGCCGGCCGCCGTCCTGGCCTGGTCGATGGACTCGGCAACCACCCAGGTCCCGTCTTCGGCAGGGACAGCAACGAGCGCATCAGTGGGTGAAGAATCAATAGCAAATCCACCTCGGCCGAACGCAACCTCCGGGTCGACGCGCTGAGGAGCTCGACCCTCGATCTCGGCCCTCTTGGCAGCAGCCGACAGGTCTCGATCAACCAGACACTCGGGGTCGGCGAACTGCTGAGCGGCTTCCGTGATCGTTTGCCATCCCGTGCAGCGGCAGAGGTGCGCCAACAGTGACTGCTCGACCGCTTCTGGTTGCAGCCCAGCCTTCCGATCGAGCGCGTCGAGTCGGACCACGATGCCGGGCGTGCAAAAGCCGCATTGGCTCCCGCCGGTGGCGCAGAACGCATCGCCCCAAGCTTGGCGTCGTTGCGGGTCGAGCCCGTCGACGGTCGTGATCGTGCGCCCCTTGACCCGCCTGGCCGGCGTGACGCATGCGACACGGGCCTGACCATCGACCAGCACGGTGCAGCAACCGCACTGACCCTGGGGACTGCAACCATCCTTCACCGCGTCAATACCAGCCGTGGCAAGAACATCGAGAAGGGTCTGACCTCGCTCGACGAAGGAGATGACCTGTCCGTCGACGGTCAGGTCGAGCATGGGTGCGGTGGGGGGCGATGATTCATCGGGCACCGCGTGAGGATACGGTTCGACCTCGTGGCCAACGCCCGCTCCCGCCGCCAATTCCTTCGAGACGCCGGACTCGCTGGTGCAGGGCTCACCTTGCTCGGTGCGGCCTGCTCCGACGATTCCGAGGCCGCTGAGTTGGAACTCGTTCGACTGTTCAGCTCCGACTCAGTGATCGTCGCTGGGATTGAACAACGCCTCCCGTTCGGCCTCGTCGACAATGGCGCACCAGTCGTCGGCGAGGGCAGCCTGGTAGACGTTCGCGTGCTGTTCGACGGGGCCGTGATCGATGAGGTCACGGTGCCGTCGCGACTGGTGAATCACGACCACCCCCAAGGCGACGGCAACACGGCGCACGAGCACGCGGACATCGTTCGATACTTCCCGCTGAGGACCACGCTGCCCGAACCAGGTATCTACGATCTCGAGGTGCTGATCGCCGGGCAAGCGGTCACTCTCCCGGTGCAGGCCTTCGCTCCGGACGAGGTCGACATCATCGTGCCGGGTGCAGCATTCCCATCGCTCATCACGCCGACGCTGGCGAGGCCGGGACCCATGGATCCTCTCTGCACGCTCTTCGAGGGGCCGTGCCCGTTCCACGAACATACGGTCGCCGAGGTCCTCGATGCTGGTGCGCCAATAGCCTTCCTCGTCGCAACGCCTGCGTTCTGTCGAACCGCATATTGCGGACCGGTGCTGGAAACGCTGATCGAGTCTGCCGGAAACTTCCCGTCGATTCAGCCCATCCACCTCGAGGTCTATGAGAACCCGAAGGAGGTCGACGGAAACTTGGACGATCCGAATCTTCGGCCCGTCGCCGCATTCGGCGAACTCGGCCTCACGTTCGAACCGTCACTCTTCCTGGTTGGACGGGACGGCAAGCTCGCCGATCGGATCGACAACGTGTTCGATCGGGCGGAACTCGAGATCGCCCTCGCCGGGATCGCCTGAGCGCTCGGTCAATTCAGGACACGGTCAACTCAGGAGAATGACTGGCCACAACCGCAGGAACGCTGAGCGTTCGGGTTGTCGATCGAGAAGCCGGTCTGCTGGAGACCGTCTTTGTAGTCGAGGGTGGCACCGGTGAGCATGGAGGCGCTCGTTGGGTCGACGACGACCTTCACACCGTTCGGCTGCTCGGCCGCGACGTCATCGCCGGCAATCTCACCGTCGAAGAACATCTCGTAGCTGAAGCCGGAGCAACCGCCAGGACGAACCGCCACGCGCAGGGCCAGCTCTTCGCCTTCTTGGTCCAGAAGTTCCCGGACCTTGGTTGCTGCTGATTCGGTGACCATGATCATCGCGTGACCTCACAATTCGTCGAAGCCCCAATCCTACTGCCAGAGGAAGCTTCGAGGCACGTCGGGCCGCGCCAATAGACTTCCGCCCATGGCTGCTGTGCTCCCGACCAACGACGAGATCATGGGTGTCCTGCGGGGCGTGATCGATCCCGAACTTGGCAGCGACATCGTCGACCTGGGCATGGCGAAGGGAGCAACGGTGTCCGCTGAGGGCGAGGTTGTCGTCACGATCGCGCTCACGACGATGGGATGCCCTCTTCGGGCGCAGATCCGCAATGACACCAAGGCCCGCATCGAATCGTTGCCGGGTGTCACCAACGTCAGCATCGATTGGACTGAGCTCTCGAACGACGAGAAGGCCGCGACGATGGAGCGGGCCAGGAAGAACGCTGCCGACAACGCTGGACCCACCGCCATTCCGGCGACCACCCGGGTGTTGGCCATCGCCTCCGGCAAAGGTGGGGTCGGCAAATCCTCGGTGACCGTCAACCTCGCGGCCGCTCTCGCCATGCGGGGCTTCAACATCGGAGTCATCGACGCCGACATCTGGGGCTTCTCGGTGCCTCGCATGCTGGGGATCGAGGGAAGGCTCGATGCCGAGGTCGAAGATGACCGCAAGATCATCAAGCCTCACATCCTCCCGATGGGGCCGGGCAGGCTCGACGTCGTTTCGATGGGATTCCTCGTCGAAGACGAGGAAAGCGCACTGCTCTGGCGAGGTCTGATGCTCAACCGGGCCGTTCAACACTTCCTCGAGGACGTCGCCTGGAACGACGACCTCGATTACATCCTCATCGACATGCCACCAGGCACTGGCGACGTCGCGATGGGCCTGGCCCGTATGTTGCCGCGAGCCGAAATGCTCGTGGTGACGACGCCGGCGACGGGAGCCCAGAAGGTCGCAGCCCGAGCCGTATCGATGGCAAGGAAGTCCCACCTCAGAGTCGCCGGCGTGATCGAGAACATGTCCGTGTTCGTGACAGAGGACGGACGGGAGTACCCGCTGTTTGGTGTCGGCGGTGGCCAGGCCCTTTCGGAGATGGCCGGTGTCCCGCTGATCGGGTCGGTGCCGATCGAGCCCGGTGTCTCCCTGGGCGGCGACGCTGGTCGCCCGGTCGCTCTCGACGAGGGTCCGGCAGCAACCGCATTCGCTGCCATCGCGGAACGAGTCGTCACCGAAGTCTCGCCTCCGGTCGAGATGGCCGGGTGTTCAGCACGCATGCTCGAGCACGCCGTCGCTGCGCTTGATGCCTCCGGTGCTCTCGAGGCACTCGATGCCGAGGCTGCCGCAGCCGGGGACTGACTCGCCTCAGTCAGCGTTCTCGGGCTCGTCGGAAGAACGTTCGACCTGGACGGTCTCTGAGAGCAGACGTGATGATGGAACGAGTAGAGCCTCATCGCCCACCTCGATCTCGACTGCCGTTGGGTGCACGGCAACGACCGCCCCGCTGACGCGGGCTTCGCCGGCACCAACCGAGATCACGTCGCCGACACGGACGAGGCGCCGCACCGCCCGGGTGCTGGCGACCTCGCTGGCGACTTCACGCCCGCCGAGCCCCACGAGCAGTGTGAAGCTGGCCGCCGTGGCAAAGAACACAGCGGCAACGCCGAGGTTCACAACCGTCGTGTCCACCCCGAGCGTTCCAACGGCGAGCAGTACCGCCATGACCAGAATCAAGCCCCGAGCGACACTCGCCGCCTGCCGCTGGACATTGAGGGGCGCCCGACCGAGAGCGGTCCCGAGAGCGGCGACGACGAACGAGGACATCACGTTGGCCAAGATCACGATGATGACCGCGGTCAGAATCTTCGGGATGAACCCGATCGCATCGTTCCTCAGCTGAGCAACCGCATCCGGTTCGATGATGCCCAGGGCAAAGAGCAACCCGCCGACCAGGCCAAGCGAGAAGGCGAGGCTCGACAGTGGCCGGGCCGCGTCCTGCAGTGGCTTCGGACGACTGGGCTTGCCGAGCGCCATCGCGACGACCCTCGACAACACGATGCCGACAAGCAGGCCGGCGACGATCGACGCCGCCACCGCAATCCAATCGTTCGTACTCATCAGCCCGACTCCTCATCCTGATCGGTCATCAACAACCGTGCGGTATCCCATCCTGCCCCGAAAACATCAGCGAAATAGCCGAGGACGTCGCGCGACTCGAGACGAGCGATGACGCTCGCCTCTACGCGGTCGGCAAGGTCTGGAGCTGGATCGAGCACGGCAAGGAGAGCGTCACGTAGCGAACTGTCCGTCTCGGCCGTCGCCAAGGCCTCGAGATCGTTCGAGCAACGATCGCAGGTGGAGACATGGCGGTCAACGCGTTCGTCGATGTCACCCGAGAGCCATTCGCGAAGCGCTCGCTTGGAAGGGTGGCGGCGGATCATTGCCACTCCTTCAGTGCATTGCCGAGGAATCGGCGCGATCGGAGCAGCCGGGTCTTGATCGTCGGGAGGGGCACGTCGAGCACTCGACTGATCTCGTCGTACGACATCCCCTCCAACTCTCTCAACACCACGATGCTGCGGGAGAGGTCGTCGAGGAGACCAAGTGCTGTGACGAACTCGTCGACCACTGCGGCGCCCTCGACACGGCGCTCGGTCGAGCGTTCCGCCACGAACGGGGCCTCGGGCATGTCCATCGGGTCGCTGAGGATGAACCGGCGAGCCCGGACAGTCGAGATTGCCTGGTTGTGCGCGATCCTCATGATCCAGCTCCGCAACGAAGCGTCACCGCGGAAACTCGGGAGGGCCAACCAGGCCTTCATCATCGTCTCCTGCGTGACGTCCTCGGCGAGAGAACGGTCGCGGACCACCGAGAACGCGAGCCGGAACACCGCATCGCTGTGATCGACCATGAGGCGACGAAGATCATCGGGGTCGGGATCTGCGGGAGACGCCTCGTCGGCTCGGCCCGTCGGCCCGCTTGATGTCGGACGCGTCGCCCACAGCACCGGAGAGCCGGGCCAGGCGACGAATCGCCGAACGACGATCAGAAAGAGCGAACGCATGATGCTGGTCAAGACGCCGCAAGCCTAGGAAAGTCGCGCATCGTCCGCGGGGCGAACGAGAGGTTGCCCCGTCGATCAACCGGGGCGTCGATTCACGCGTCCCGAAAGTTTCTCGCGACCAATCTCACCGGCCGTGCGTCATGACCGTGCCTCAACGCCGAGGCCACCACAGAAGGAGCACACCCCACCATGGCTGTATTCGCAGTCGACATCGATTTCGACGGCATTCTCAATGACACGTTCAGCGATCTCGCAGATTTCGTGCCGAAGCTGATCGCGTTCATCCTGATCCTCGTGATCGGCATGTTTGTCGCCAAGCTCATCCGTCGAGCCGTTGGAACGGTGCTCACCAAGATCGGATTCGACAAGTACATCGACAAGGCCGGCATCGGTGCTCCGCTCGAGCGAGCAGGTTTCGCAGACAGCGGCCGCTTCGTTGCGCAGATCATCTACTACCTGATCGGCCTGTTGGTGCTGAAGCTCAGTCTCAGTGCCTTTGGCGAAAACGACATCTCCGAAGCTCTGGACGGCTTGATCGCCTTCATCCCGAAGCTCATCGTTGCCATCGTCATCATCATCGTCACCGGGCTCGTCGCAAACGCTGTCGGCAACATGATCCGGCCAGCGCTTGGCGATCTCAGCTACGGAAGCTTGCTCGGCAAAGTCGCAACGGTGGCCATCTGGACGATCGGCATCTTTGCTGCGATCGACCAGATCGAGTTCGCCCAAGACATCGTCGACATTCTCTTCACGGCCCTCGTCGGCAGCCTCTCGGCCATCCTGGTGCTGCAGTTCGGCATCGGCGGCATCTGGGCGGCCCGCGACCGCTTCTGGCCGAACGTGTACGACCGCCTTTCCGGGACAGAAGCGTCCTCCGGGACGGAAACGTCCGACCAAGGCGCCTGACAGCAGCCAGGCGAGCGCTCAGCGCACGCCAGCCGGCTTCGTTCCGGCGCCTGGGCGACGGCGTCGGAACGCAAAACACGGACGGACCCAGCCTCGCGGCTGGGTCCGTCTGCAGTTCTACTGGAGTTCGAGATCGGCTCACGGAAGGAGCCCGCCCTCACATTCCGAGGTAGGCCTTGGCGTCCTCGATGTATTGGCCGTGACCGGGAGCGATCGACTTGAGTCGGAAGCTCTTGACCCGCTTGGGCAGATCGTCGGGGATCCCGGCCTCGAGGTGATCACCGGGGAGCATCGAACGCTCCTGTTCGAGGATGTAGACGTACGAACCGGCATCGGCGTCGAGTGCCATGGCGATGACACGGAACTCGGTGGCGTCGATCTTGTATCCGTCACCAATGACGTCGTCGGCTCCGTCGAAACCGGCCGGAGCGACAAGCAATGCGCCGGTCTTCTTCTTGAGCGCCAGCGCACCTGCGGCGTACTCCGGGCGTGTGTCGGTCATGATGATCCAACGAATGCGGTCTCCACCACAGCCGCAAACGACATCAAGATGCTCGGCATCTCCGGGGCCGGGATCGACGATGACGATCTCATCGATTCCGATGAGATAGGTGTTGAGGCCAGGCTCATCATCGCTCTCACCCTTGTTGGCTATCCGTCGCACCAGTGGACTCAGGGCGCGAGCCACTCCCGGCGTGATGGGTGGCGGTGGTGTTGGTTCTTCGATTGTCATCGGTGGTGTCTCCTCCGCAGCGAGACGTCAGCTGAGCTCGGCTCGGGGCGTTGGGGGCTCGTCGTTGGTGTCGTCGACAATGTCGACATCCACCACATCACGGCCGAATCCCATCGTCCCGCGGCCGAACCGCAGGTTGGGCCGGATCCAGGGTTGAATCCGGTGAAGGACAATCGGTCGGGCGAGAGCCCGGACCGGAGGAAGAAAGAGCAAGAGGCCGAGGACACCGGTGACGATGCCCGGCACGATCATCAAGAGCGAACCGAAGAGCATCATCGCTCGGTCGGCTGTTCCCGGATCGTTGCTTCTGGCGCTGGTAGTGGACCGAGGGGCCCCGCCAACATCGTTGACATCAGCGTTTTGCATGGCCGTGGCGACTGATGCCTCGATCAACGAGGCACCAGCGCGTCGGAACAGAGCGACGCCGGCGAACGTCGAGCCCAGCAACACGAGCACCGCCTCGGGCCAACCAATCGCGCCCGCGAGTTGGGTCAGCGCCACATATTCGATCGCCACAAGGACGAACACGGCGACAGCGGGGCGGGACAACATGAGCCCTCCAGGCTACCGGCCACTGTTCCGAGCCAGACGGTGTGGGCTTGTGCATCGCGGGCCCCGGCATATCCTTCTGGCCGTGACAGCCGAACGCCCGCCTTCTGTCGACGCCCTCGCTCGATCGATTGTCGGCGTCGATCTTCCCCAGCCGCTGCGGGTCCAGGCCGCACGCGAAGCCATCGCGTCCGGCGACCCAGGGTTGGTCGAGGCGATTGCTCGGCGACGATCTCGCGAGCTGCTGACACCGGTGATCAACGCAACCGGCGTGCTTCTGCACACCAATCTCGGACGAGCCCCCATCAACCACACGGCGAGCGCCACCGCATTCAACCTCGAGCTCGATCTCGAGACGGGCAAGCGTGGGAGCAGGCAAGCCGGCGTTGGTTCGTTGCTTGCTCAGGCGTGCGGAGCCGAGGCCGCCATTGTCGTGAACAACTGCTCCGCAGGCCTGCTCCTGGTTCTGTCAGCACTCGCCACCGGTCGCGGGGTCGCGGTCAGCCGAGGGGAGTTGGTCGAGATCGGCGGCGGGTTCCGCGTACCCGACGTCATGGCCCAGTCTGGAGCGACCCTGGTCGAGGTCGGTACGACGAACCGCACCCGGCTGGCTGACTTCTCCCAGGCCGCCGAGGCCACCGACCTGGCCTTGACCCTGCACGTTCATCAGTCGAACTACAAGATCATCGGCTTCACAGAAGCTGTGTCGATTGCCGAGCTTGCGACGCTCGACGTTCCCGTAGTGGCCGACATCGGGTCTGGTTTGCTCGACGCTGCCTGCCCTTGGCTCGACGGCCCACCGCCGCCGTGGCTGGCCGACGAACCGGCGGCCAAGCAGACACTGACTGCTGGAGCAGACCTCATAGTGTTCAGTGGGGACAAGCTCTTGGGCGGGCCACAATCGGGGATCATCGCCGGCGATGCCGATCTGGTTCGTCGATGTGCCGCTCATCCACTGGCTCGAGCCGTTCGCCCCGGTGGATTGGTCATCGCCGCATTGCAGGAAACGGCGCTTGCCTACCTCCGTCGAGATGGCGACGCCATCCCGTTCTGGAGGATGGCGGCGACACCGCTCGCAGAGCTCAGAACGCGGGCAGAGGCACTCGTCTCGAGTTTGACCTCCGCCCGGTCGGGCCCGAAGGTCATCGAGACCGAGGCTGTTCCCGGTGGCGGCACGCTCCCGACCGTCACCATCCCGAGTGTCGGACTGCGGCTGCCGGGTGATCACCTCGATTCCCTTCGGTCTCGAGACTTCCCGATCATCGGCCGCGTGGCCGATGGGAACACCGTGCTCGATCTGCGTTCGGTCGATCCCGCGCATGATGTGCAGCTGACCAGCGCAATCGATTCACTCTCGGCCGACGAATGACCGTCATCGCAACCGCCGGTCACGTCGACCACGGCAAGTCCACTCTCGTTCGGACCCTGACCGGCACAGACCCCGACCGCCTCGCGGAGGAGAAGGCTCGCGGCCTCACCATCGACCTCGGATTCGCCAATCTGACGTTGCCATCCGGCGACGAATTGTCGTTCATCGACGTGCCGGGCCACATCCGGTTCCTGCGCAACATGTTGGCCGGCGTTGGCGCCGTTGAAGGTTGCCTCTTCGTCGTGGCAGCAACTGAGGGCTGGAAGCCACAGTCCGAGGAGCATCTGCGAATTCTTGATCTCCTGGGGATTCGCCACGGGGTCGTCGCGTTGACCAAAGTCGACCAAGTCGACGACGATCTCTTGGAACTGGCTCAGCTCGATGTTGCGGAACACGTTGAGGGCACGTTCTTGGAAGATTCGCCGGTCATCCCGGTTGCCGCGACCGAGGGCGTCGGGCTCGGCGACCTCGCCGCTGCGCTCGATGGCTTGGTCGACCGGATGGGCGAACCTTCCGATGTCGGCCGACCTCGGCTCTGGGTTGACCGTGCCTTTGCGCCGGCCGGCGCCGGAACGGTCGTGACCGGCACGCTCACCGGAGGCTCGATTGCCGTCAACGACAGCCTCGCCGTGCTCCCAGGCCGTCGCGAGGCCCGGATTCGCGGCCTGCAATCACATCACCGAGATCAAAGCGTTGTTCCGGCCGGAAACCGCGTTGCCGTGAACCTCACAGGCATCAGCCACCACGACGTTGGGCGCGGATCGGTCATCGTTCGGACAGAGCAGTGGCATCAGACTCGGATGCTCGACGCCGAGCTGCGAGTGCTTGCGTCTCTGGATCACGACGTGAGCCGGCGCGGAGCCTACGCCGTGTATTTCGGTTCCGGCGAGTTTCCGGCCAGGGTTCGCGTGCTCGGGCCGGCGATGCTCTCTCCCGGCTCAACGGGCAACGTTCGGATCTACCTCGACCGTGTGCTTCCGTTACTCCCCGGTGATCGGTTCATCCTCCGGGAGAGCGGTCGCGATGAGACCATCGGCGGTGGACAAGTTCTCGACGTCGAGCCAATTCTCCCTGCCTCTCGAGCGCAGCCTGATCGCTCGATCGAGCGCCTCGTCGCAGAACGAGGGTGGGTTGCTGCCGACCACTTGGCCCGACTCGTTGGTCACGACGTCGAAGCGACCGTCGAGGGTTGGGTGGTCGCACCCGACGCTCTCGAGGCAATGCAGGTCAGTCTGCTCGAACGAATCGAGACGGCTGGTGCGCTGGGTCTCGATCTGGCATCGCTCGATGATCGAGAGCGCGCCGCTGCCGAGTCGGTCGAGGGTGTGGAGATCGAGGCCGGGCGGGCAACGATCGGTATTCCCGAGGACCCGCTGGCCGACCACCCGTGGCTGGCCATGCTCGAGGCGGAGCCGTTCGCTCCCCCATCACCGGACGGCTTCGATCGCAGCGAGGTCCGAGAGCTGGTCCGGCGAGGGACCGTCATCGAGCAGGACGGGGTGTTCTTCGCTTCCAGCGCCGTCGATCAAGCAGCACGGCTCGTTGCCGGTCGCCTCGCGACGAACGACGGCATCACGGTTGCCGATGTGAGGGACCTCCTCGGCACGTCGCGCAAGTACGTGCTTCCAATGCTCAACCACTTCGACCAGAACGGCATCACACGACGGCGAGACGATCTGCGGATCGCCGGCCCGAGGCTGCCCAACCCCTGAAGCCGTTCCCCTGACTGATTCCCGTTCCGTGTTGCGTTTGTTCCCGATCCGGGAACAAACGCAACACGGTTCGAGGCGTGTCGGCAAGGAGACCTATCTGCAGGTCAGCGGCAGATGTCGGGATCCGGGATGCCGTAGTCGCAGGTGTTGTTCGTGATGGTCAGATGATCACCAGCGATCGAGACCACGAGGTCGCCTGGCCCGGCCTCGGAACTGTTCCCCTCTGCGGTGTTGTTCTGGACACGAACGAAGTCGGTCGGTTCAGAGGTTCCATCCGGATTCGGGAAATCAGCGATCACGATCCCGCCCGCGGTCAGCGACGTGACCCCAACGACGTTGTCGCTGGCCGTGTTGTTCTTGACGGTCAGATGGTCCATTCCCCCGACCACGATCCCGGTCCCGCCGACGTTTGTTTCTGGGCCGAAGGGACAGGTCGAGTTGTTGGCGTTCGTCGTGTTCGACGAGATCCGGATGACGTCACCTGAGAAGTCCTCAGCGCGAATTCCGTACCCCTGATCGTCGCCGTCCACCACGCCGATTCCGATGCAGTTCCCGGTCGCCGTGTTGCGATTCAGAACAACATGGGTCGAGTCATTCACCGCGATGCCGTTGCCAAACGAGTCGTTGGCCACATTGTGCTGGATTCGGACATCGCTGGCCGCGTTGACATTGATGCCTGAGCACTCCGCCCCCGTCACCGTGTTGCGGTTGACACGAACCCTCTCGGAGAAGATGACGAAGATGCCATCACAGCCAGGACCGTTGACGACGTTGCTCGTGACGTCGACGTCGTTGGTGAAGATGGTGCCAATGGCGTCGTAGAAGGGGTTGTTCAGAGTGAACCCGGTGATCCGAACACCCTGGATGTAGTCACCCAGATCAGGGACGGCCCCGCCGGCCGCACTCGCTGGGATGACGCAGATCAGCGTGACAGGCACCTCGGGCGGCGCACACGGCGCGGGAGCCGGCTCGTCCGGGACCGTGAGCGTGGCACCCCGTCCGACCAAGGAAATGTCATCTTTGGCAATCCACAGATTCTCGACATGATCGCCCTTGACGATGATGGTCGTCCCGGGTTGGGCCGCATCGATCGCTTCCTGAATCGAGTCGCCCTCATTGACGGTGACGGTGGACCCGCCCGATGCCGACGCCGTCGTGGGCGATGCGATCAGGAGCGCTGCGATGACGGCCGTCGCGATGAGCAGGACCCTGTATCTCGGGGCTCTCGGCAACAATCGCCGAACACCCGCACCTCGTGCCGGACCCGCTTCACATGACGCGGCCAATGAATCATTGGTGTGCATGACTTCCCTCCAAGCGTGGAGGCCGACACCGGAGTTGGGCCGACCTTCGCCTGGTAAGTGTCACCGCGAGCGATTTCAGTTGGATAACAGTTCGATTTCAGCTCGGAACGAGGCTGCTCTCGCTAGTTGTTCCTGGCTTGGAATTGCTCTCGGCGTTCAGCTTCGGTGCTGCCACCCCAGATTCCGTGCTGCTCACGAATGGTCAACGCGTAGTTGAGGCAATTGCTCTGCACAGAACACTCTTCGCAGATCTGCTTCGCCCGCGCTTCGCGCTGACGCTTCTCCGAGCGCCGCTCGAGACGTGGCGGCGGGAAGAAGATAATCTGATTCGGTCCACGGCAAGCAGCACGTCGTTGCCAGTCCGCGACTTCCTGCATCGTCATGAAATCACGCCTTCCTAGTGCGAAGGACCCACGTTCCCATGTTGTGACGAAGAGCACAAGCCCCAAAATCCTGGGTGGTCAGCCGCGATCGCGATAGTCCTTGGCCCCGCCGTCTTCTGGCTCGACTTCGAGAACGAGCCGCTCGATGCCGATGACGCGCACACGGTCACCCTCGACCATTGGGGTGGCCCGGTTGGTGATGGCCCGCCAGGGTGCTTCGTTGATCTGCACCATGCCTTCCGGTGACAGCTCGG
>CAZYLX010000004.1:0-19399 GCA_964648595.1 uncultured Acidimicrobiaceae bacterium | reverse complement strand
GCACCACCCACATTGCCAACGCATGGGGTCGACGGGTGATCAAGGCCATCGTGTCCCCTCCGATGCCCGCCGGGCCGAAGCCGTTGCACCCGGCGGTCACCTTCGCCGCCCCAGAAGCGGCCTCCATCGGGTCTCAACCAGTTCACGTGGCGAGTCATGTCCGCCGCATCACCTACGACTTCTCGAAGGCCGATCGATCGTTCACCGACGAAGTGGATGACGGCATCATCATCGTCGACGTCCGCCGATTCTCAGGAAGAATCCTGGGCGCCACGATCGTTGGCCCCCGAGCCGGTGAACTCATCTCGACCTTCTCACTGGCCATGACCGCCGGCGTCACGTTGCAGAAGTGGTATCCCGTTGTCTGGCCGTATCCGGCGTACTCCGATGCCCTGGGAGCGGTCGTTGACGACTTCATGCTCGAGCATCTCAAGAACCTGCACAAGGACTTCCCGCGATGGTTGTGGGGCCGAATTCGGCGCAAGTCGTGATCTCACCGCCACACTGAAGAGATGCGCGATTCGGAACCGCAACCGGAGGACAAGAAGCACTGGGATCGGGCGCTTGTCACCGGAGCGTCGTCTGGCATCGGTCGAGAGATCGCCCGTCAGCTCGCAGCTGCTGGAACAGCGTTGGTCGTTGTTGCTCGAGACAATGACCGGCTTCAGGCCCTGGCCGATTCCGTCGACGTGCCATGTGAGGTGATGGTGTGTGATCTCGCTGACCGAGCCGCGCTCGATGCGGTCGAGCGACGGATTGAATCTGCTGACGACCCGATCGACCTCGTTGTGAACAACGCCGGCCTCGGGTTCGGTGGCCGATTCACCGAACTCGACCGAAACGACGCCACCTATGTTGTCGACGTGAACGTCGTTGCACTGCAACGCCTCACCCAGGCCGCTGCATCTGCCTTCTCCGAGCGGGGGACCGGTGCGATCGTCAACATCGGTTCACTGGCCGGGGAAGCAGTCGGAGCGAATTCGGCGACCTACAACGCGTCGAAGGCGTTTGTCACCAGCCTCGGGCAGTCGCTCGCAGCCGAGCTCGCGGGCACAGGCATCACCATCACGACCGTGCTGCCGGGCTTCACGAGAACTGAGTTTCAGAAGCGGTCAGGGACCGACGTGTCCGACGTTCCGCGCCTGCTCTGGCAGTCGGCTGAGAAGGTTGCTGCGGAGGCATTGGCCGGGGCCGCGGCGGGAGCGATCGAGGTCGTGCCGAGCAAGCGGTACCGCGCCGTTCGGACCGTGAACCGAATGCTTCCCGGTCGGCTCAAGCGACGGGCAGCCACGAATGTCGCGCTCCGGTCCGAGCGCTGAGTTAGATCTGCCGAGGTGACCCGACCCGTCGTTCTACTGTCGCTCGGGCTCTTTGTTGTCTCCTATGGCACCAACGTCTCGACGCCGTTCCTCGTCCTCTACCGAGACCGCCTCGACCTGTCGCCATCGCAGACAATGGCGATCTTCGTTGTCTACGTCGCCGGCATCTTGCTGACGCTGCTCTTTGCCGGCCCACTCTCTGATCGATTCGGCCGCCGGCCTGTGGTCGTACCGATGATCGCCTTGTCGGCGGCCGCCTCGATGGTCATGGTGTTCGGGCGTGACAGTTTCGTGCTTCTCCTCGTCGGGCGGATGCTGCTCGGCGTTGTGAGCGGTGGCGTGCTGGGTGTCGGTTCAGCTTGGTTGCTCGAACTGATGGGCCCGGGAAAGGAGTTGACGGCCGCAGTCACGACGACGCTGGTGACTTTCGCTGGATTCGGTATCGGGCCACCGGTTTCTGCCCTTTTCGAAGCCTTTGTTCCGTATCCGTTGGTGGTTCCCTTCGTCCTGCATGCCGCGATCACAGTGGTAGCGACCTTCGGCGTGGCGACCGTGCCGGAGACTCGCCAACCGAATCCGAATGCTCCGCTCCGAGCGACACTTGGTGTTCCTGTCGCGAGCCGTCGTGAGTTCGTCACCGTTGTCGTGCCCGCTGCGGTCTGGGTCTTCTGTTTCCCGTCGACTGCCTTTGCGCTGTTCCCCGTTCTGATCAGCGGCTCGGTCGATGGTGGACAGGTCGCCATTGCTGCAGGGGCCGGCATGCTGACCGCTTGGGCCGGCATGCTGGCCCGGCCACTCGTCGCAGCTGTCGGCGCCCGATCGTCGTTGCCCCTGGGGATGCTGTCCGGCGTCACCGGCTTCGCGCTCGGCTGGTTCGCAGTCTCGACCGGAGCGTGGCCGGTCCTGCTCGTTGCGTCGGCCTTGCTCGGTTTCGCCGCGGGGGCATTGACCGCTGGTGCGCTCGGCATACTCGGGGCCATGGAGGCCGGCGAGCAGCGGGGCGCGCTGACCTCGACGTTCTATCTTCTGGCCTATCCAGGCATGGCGATGCCGCTGTTCATCACCTCGCTTGCATCGATCACCAGCCTTTCGGTCGCTCTCGGCATCGTGACCAGCGTTGCCGCGGCATTCACTGTTGCGAGCGCGTGGACGGCGCAGGGTCACCGCGTGGTTGTTGCGACCGCACGGTGACTCTGCAGCCGTCGGAGGGTCACACGAGCTTGGCCTTCACCAGGTCGGCGACCGCTCGCCCATCGGCTCGTCCCGCGACTTCGGCGTTCACTGCCTTCATCGCCTGGCCCATCTGCGCCTTCTCGGAGAGACCGTTCTCGGCCAGCACTCTGTCGACGAGCGCGACGAGCTCTCCCTCGTCGAGACCGGCAGGCAGGTAGGCCTCGAGCACGACCAGTTCGGCTCGCTCGTCTGCTGCCTTCTCGGTGCGGCCCCCGGCATCGAACGCTTCCGCTGCTTCGACGCGTCGCTTGGCTTGAGCAGCGATCACCTTCAGCACGCCATCATCGTCCAGGGTGGTTGCCTGAGCTCCAGAGACTTCCGCCTCCTGGACCGCGGCGATGATGGCTCGAAGCGTTCGCAAGCGGACAGCGTCCTTGGCCTTCATGGCTGTGGTGAGGTCGGACCGGATGTCGTCGATCAACATGAACAAGAGTCTGCCAGCTGCCTCGGCTCTGCGGGCCAGTTTCAGTGAAGCCGGTACCACGAGCCGACGCCTCGAGGAGTACTCTCTCTCCGTCACTGGAGGTGGCAATGAGCGTTCCTGACAACTCCGGCTTTGCGAGCGACACCAGTGGCACCGCGGCACCCGGCTGGTATTTCGCTCAGGGTGATCCGCCCGGCACCGAGCGCTATTGGAACGGTCAGAGCTGGGACGGCACGTATCGGGCCGTCGGTGGGTTCTCACCCTCGACGGCCACAGCCCGGCCTGAGGGTTTCCCCAGCGGTGCCAAGACGCTCGCATGGGTGATCACCGTGCTGAAGGCGATCCCGCTGCTGTTGATCGGCATTGCTCTTGCCGCGCTCGACACGATCATCACCGAGCTCGAAAAAGAGACAGACATCGACATCACCGATGAGCGGAATGTGTTGGTGATCGGAGGGCTCATCCTGGTCGTCGTCGGCGCGATTCTGCTGATCGGCCAGATCCGGGCCGTGAGTAAGGAGAAGCCGGGCCAGGCCGCGATCTGGGCCGGGGTCATCACCGTGCTCGATGTCTTGAACACGGGTTCGGCTTTGCTCGACGGTCAGCCGGTCAGCATCGGTATTGCCGGCGCGGTCCTCGCTGGACAGGGCTACCTCTTCTACTGGATGCTGAAGCTCCATCGAGCGCCGGACGCTGCAACCATCTGACACCGTGGGTTCTGGGGGCGGGTGATTGGTGCCGTCATCAGCAGTCGTCGTTCTCGCACGGGTGACACTCGAGTTGGAGCGTCGCATGCGTGACACCGAGATGGTCGCGGAGCACCGAGGTCAACGTTCCAAGATGATCCTGTGCCTCGTGCAGCGTTGGTTGACCGGCGACAACCACGTGAGCGGTGACGCTCGCTCGCTCCTGACCAAGAGGTCGTACATGGACGTGGTGCACCCGTTCGACGCCTGGTTGCCGATCGAGCATGTCGGTCACTGCCTCGACGCTGACTCCGGCCGGCACGCGGTCGAGCAGTTCCTGTGCTGAGGATGTGACCAGTCCGATGGTCGCTCGCAGAACAACGACGCTGAGTATCAGGGAGGCCACAGGGTCGACCCATGTCCAGGAGGTCTCGGTCAGGACTACGCCGGCAGCGACGACCAGGAACGAGCCTGCGAGGTCCGTGAGCAGGTGAAGCCTGGCGGCTCGTAGTGAAAGGCCTCCGTGGCCGGAAGATGAGAGGGCGAGGACGCTCAGCCCGTTCACTGCGATCGCCAGCAAGCCGATCGCGATGACGCCTCCACCCTCGACGGCAACAGGGTCGAACAGGCGGCTGATGGATTCGAACACGATCCAGCCAATGGACGCGATGAGGAGTAGGCCAGAGACGAAGCCGCCCAATGCATCCGCCTTTCCCCAGCCGAAGGACATCGTCGACGAGGCGGGTCGGCGGGCGAGCAGTGTGGCAACGAGGGCCGTGATGATGCCGACGGCGTCGACGACCTGGTGTGCGGCGTCTGCGAGGACGACAACCGAGCCGAGCGCGAGGCCAACGATCACCTGGACGACGGCGAATCCACTGTTGAGGCCGGCAGCGCCGATCAGCCGTCGGGCCGACACGGAGTGGACGTGCGGATGAGCGTGACTGCTGGTGGTGCGCTGCTCGCTCGTATCTCCGCTCTGGCCTCGCATTCGTTCAGCCTAGCCGCGGTGGAGCATTATGGGAATAGGTGAGAATTGGACAGTGCAGCAGTGCAGCAGTGCAGCAGTGCCGCGGTCACGCGGGATGGGCAACGAGTCCCAGCACGACCGAACGTAGTTCCTCGGTCGATACCGGTTTCGTGAGGTGGGCCGTGACATCACCCATGCGCGAGTCGGAGGTGTCTCCGCGCTCGACGACTCCCGTGAGCAGGACAAACGGCACATTCCCCACGTCGGCGAGCAGTTCGAGGCCATCGTCCTCGGGCATCGAGTAGTCGGCGATGACGATGTCGAAATGCTCGGCGGCAAGGTGCAGCCGAGCGGCTCGTACGTTTGCCGCTTGTGTCACCGAGAGGCCCTCGTTTTCGAGCATGTGGCGCACAACGATGAGCGCCACCACGTCGTCGTCGACGATGAGTGCACGAGGAACTCCGAGCGATGTCGGCGGACGACTCGGAGCGAGATCGTCGCTGTTCATCTCACCAACCTTTTCGTGCCAATTCGAGATCTTCTGCCATCGCGAACACATCGTCGAACTTCGTGAGTTCGAAGACACGCTGCGCATCAGTGTGTGTTGGTGAAACGAGTCGCAGATCTCCACCCTCGAGACGGGCACGCTTCATGCCGATCACGAGTGCGGCAAGACCGGCACTGTCGACGAAGGTGACACCGGAGAGATCGACAATGAGCTTGGATGTCCCTTGGCTGAGGTGCTCGTGGATCGCGGCGCGCAACGGCGTGGCTTCGACCGAATCGAGGCGACCGGTGACCGTGATCGTCGCCACGACGGACGCTTTCTTGTTCAACCGCAAGGCCATAGCGACAGTTTCGGCGGCCGAACTGAATGTAGAAGGAGCGACATCAGGTGCTTGAACTGCTGTTTTGGCCCTCATTCGGTAGTGAACGCAAGGGTCCAAACGTTCCAACCGTCGGTCCGGACATGGCCGAATGTCGAGCTCAGCTCTTCGACGATCATCATCCCGTAGCCCCTGACCCGCGGGTGCGGCTGCTGCAGGGCGTCGAGTCGTGGTGGTCGGCCCTGATCGGACAACGTGAGGGTCACCACCGCCAACCGTCGCTCGAGATGGATCTCCATCCGTCGATCCGGTGGATTCGCATGGTCGACGATGTTCGCCGCCAGCTCATGAACCGCCAGTTCGATCCGTCCGACGGTCGGGTCATCGAGATCACCGAGCATCTCATTCAGCCATGGGCGAAGTCGGCGCAGGGCCTCGTGTTCGGTATCGAGCACCAGGCGATCGACCGCCGACGTATCCGCCACGCCTTCGTTCATCCTCGTCTCTTCACCGGTGTTGTTGATCATGGTGAAGCCGTCTCGCCATCTCGTCGAATCACGAACACCGAGCGGTCGTCGCTCTGTTCGCTCCCTCGAGCGAACTGCTCGACACTGCTCAGAAGCGCCTCACCAACCATCGATGCCGAACGGCCCAGGTGGTCAGTCGCGATCATCCCCAGTCGTTGCTCCCCGAAGGCTTCTCCTGCGCTGTTCTCCTGCTCGACGATGCCGTCGGTCGCGGCAACGAAGATGTCGTCGACCGAGAGCATGACGGAATCCGTCGGAGCGACGATTCCTTCGAGAACACCGATCGGTGGCACCTGTGCCGCGAGCGCCCGGTAACCACTGGCGTTCACGACCACGCAGGGACTGTGGCCTGCGTTCGACCATTGCAGCAGGCCGTCCGAGGATCGATACCTTCCGACAAACAGCGTGACGAACATCCCTGCCTCGGACAGGTGGTCGTGCGTCCATTCGCTGACCGTCCGAAGGACGGCGCCCGGATCCTCGAGCGACCGGTCTCTGAACGCGGCATTCGCAGCCGAGATCACCGTGGTCATCATCACGGCGGCCGTGAGGCCCTTTCCGGAGACGTCACCGACCACGAACTGCACGACATCGTGATCGACGGCAAAGGTGAAGAGATCGCCGCCGGTCGCTCGGGCCTGGTCCGACCTGGCGAACAGGTCGACCCCAGCGAGTTCTGGGCGCCACTTCGGTAGTGCGAGTTGAGCAATCTCGGCCGCTCGTAGCAGATCTTGCGCGTCGAGGGCTTGCCGAATGGCTTGATCGTGAAGTCTTGCTGTCTCCACACCACCCAGTGCCATCCGCAGAACGGCGGCGAGTAGTTTCCGATCGCCCGTCGTGAACGGTGGCGTGTGGCGTAACGCCAGGAGTTCGGCACAGACACCGCTCGCGCTCGTCGCGGAGACGACCGTGACCGACGATTCGGGCACGGTTGGCAGCGATTCGAGGATGGCTCGACCCGCGGGGGAGCCGGAGCTGATCTGGCCTGCTTCGGTGACGAGCATGGTTGCGTCAGCACCGACGATTCGGTTCGCCCGCTCCAGGATCCCGGTCACCACGGTCACCTCGTCGAGGCTGCTCGACGTGGCGTTGCTCAGATCGTAGAGGCCGAGCAGCTGATCGTTCGTCTCGACCAGCGCAGCAGCGACCGAGGAGATCTCAGACACTTCGCTCACGGCGTGGTGCTGCCTTTGAGCGAGCGAGCGAGCACCGCCAGGTCGACCTCGGTCTCTCGGCAGCGTCGATCGAAGTCGTCGACCAGAGGCTGCAGATCTACTGCGTCGTCGAAGGCGCTCTGCTCGAGCTTGGCGCAGGCGTCTGCCAGCGCCTGGGCACCGAGCATCGTTGCCGTTGGTTTGAGGGTGTGAGCGCAACGCCGAACGCTGCGATTGTCCCCTTCGAGCAGCCCGTCTGCTGCTGCGGTGCGGTACTGCGGCACCATGTCCAGGAACGCATCGAGGATGGAACAAACAACACCGACATCACCGAGGTCGGCGATGAGCGCGTCGATCTGTCGCAGATCGTACGAGACAGAAGTGACGGGCTCTGTTGGCTCCTCGGCGGGCGCCGTCCACTTGGCCAGCACGGCACCGAGGTCGGTGATCGAGACCGGCTTCGAGAGGTAGTCGCTTGCTCCCGCATCGAGACAACGCTCGCGGTCGCCGGTCATGGCGCTAGCCGTCATGGTGATGATCGGAAGAGCCGTCCCCGGTTCCTCCCTGGCCCGCCATTGACGAGTTGCCTCGAGGCCGTCCAGCCCCGGCATGTGCCAATCCATCAGCACCGCGTCGAATCGCTCGCAGTTCATACGTTCGAGCGCCTGTTCACCGCTGTTCACCGTCACCGCTGTGTAACCCAGCCGATCGAGCTGCGATGAGGCCAGCAATCGATTGACATCGCTGTCGTCAACGATCAACACGTGAGCGGGCTTTGGCGCGCTGACGACGAGGGGCGCTGAGGTGACCGGCGCGGTGTCGGCGGCCCGTCTGGCATGGCCGAAGCTGATATCGCACCAGAAAGATGTCCCGCCATCACTCGTCTCGAAGCCGAGCGATCCGTCCATCAGCTCCACCAACTGCTTGGCGATTGCGAGACCCAGCCCGATACCCGGTTGCTGGTCGGATTGCTCGCCGCGAACGAACGGGTCGAACATGGCTGTTCGAATGCCAGAAGCGATTCCGGGCCCGGAATCGCTGATCCTGAGGCGGATCGAGTTGTCCGGGTTTTCGGTGACCTCGATCCGAACGAACCCGCTTGTTGTGTAGCTGACAGCGTTGGCGACGAGGTGACGAAGTATCTGGCGGAGCCGATGCGCGTCGCCTTTCACTGCAGCCGGAATGCTCGCATCGACCCGGATTCCGAAGTCGAGACCCTTTGCCGCGCTCTCATCGGCGAACTGCTTGCCGATCTCGTCGACGACGCTGGTCAGCGAGAACACTTCGGTACTCAGATTCATTTGGCCTGCAGCAATCAGCGACAGGTCGCGAAGGTCATCGACCATCGCCCTGAGCCCGTCGGCCGCGTACACGATGGTCGCCACTCGATCGCGTTGGAGCGGGGTGAGATCACCGGCCCGCTCGAGGAGTTCTGTTGCCCCGAGAATCGTCTGTACCGGAGGCCGGACCTGGTTGGTCAACTGAACGAGAACGTCAGAGTGGACGGCGGCCGTTTCGCGTTGGTCTCGCTCCTGGTCTGCGCGATCCACTCGCTCCCGAATGTCCTCGTCGATCGGACGCACCGTGAAAACGACCCCACCGATCTCGGGGTCGTCCACGTGATTGGCGGCCGAGAACACGACATGGCCGTAGCTGTCGTCTGGTCGGCGGATGCGAGCCTGGCCCCGCATGGTGGAGCCCGGGGTGTTGAACACCTGGGTGCGCTTGGCCTCGACCCATCGCCGATCATCGGGATGCAGCAGATCGTCGAAGGCAGAACGATGCCAGAACTCGCGGCTGTAGCCCAGAACGGATCGTTGCTCGTCCGAGGACCACAACGGCTGACCATCAGGCCCGAAGATCGATACCGAATCCAGGATGTTGGCCATCAACTTGCCGAGCATCGGCGAGTAGGTGGGCCCCGAGAGGTCGGTGTTGGTTGCGCTCACGAATCCCCTCTCGACGCGGTCTGGTGCGGACGAGAGGGAGTATCGGCTGGCGATCCACCCAGCGTGAGGGTGCTGGAGGGTGCGGTGGGCCCAGATCGGGCCTTCTTGGGGTTCAGCCCTCCAACTGAGCACCGAGATGCTGAACCGAGTCGATGAATTCATCGACCATGTCGAACACGACCTGCGCTGCGGGCTTGGTCTGGTTCATGTTGCCGACGATCTGCCCGACGAAGTAGTTGGCGAGCTGCTGAGCCCCCGAACCTTCTTGGTGAGCCGATCGATCGATTCGATTGATCGCCTCCGAGATCAGGACTGGTTGCATCGGCATGCCGAGAGGCATTGGTGTCTCCGGGTTCTCCCATTCGTCGGTCCAGGCCGACTTCAGCTGGCGCGCGTGCTTCCCGGTTCGAGACCGTGACCGGATGGTGTCCGACGAGGTCGCGTGGAGGAACTTCTCCTTGACCGCCGGTTGGGTCTCTGCCTCTTCGGTGGTCAACCAGACCGACCCACACCAGACGCCGGCTGCGCCGAGGGCCATTGCCGCCGCCATCTGGCGGCCACGGCCGATTCCCCCTGCGCCGAGCACAGGGGTGTTGCCGACGGCGTCGACGATCTCGGGGATGAGGACCATCGTGCCGATCTCACCGGTGTGGCCCCCCGCCTCGGAACCCTGGGCGATGATCACGTCGACCCCGGCGTTGACGTGTCGTTCCGCGTGCTGGGCCTTGCCGGCGAGGGCGCCGATGAGCCGTCCTTCCTCCTTGACCCGCTCGATCATGTGTTGCGGTGGAGGACCGAGCGCATTGACGATGATCGCACTCTTGTGGGCCAACGCGATGTCGAGGTTCGGTCCCTGGCTGTCGGCGCTCATCGGTGCCGCGTCCCCGGCCCCTCCGGATCCAAGCCCTCGGCTGCGTTCGTCCTCAGGAAGCGGCGGCACGTCGTAGCGCCGCAGGATGTCGTCAACGTACTCGATGTGCGACGGCGGGATGAGCTGACGTAGCTGCTCCATCGTGAGACCGCCTTCGTCGGAGCCGGCGTACTTGGCCGGGACGATCAGATCGACACCGAATGGCTTGTCGCCAACTTCCTCCTCGATCCATGCGAGATCGATCTCGAGCTGCTTCGGAGAATGGGCAACAGCACCGAGCACTCCCATTCCGCCGGCCTTCGATACTGCGGCGATCACGTCGCGGCAGTGGCTGAAGGCGAGGATGGGGACGTCGATGCCGAACATCTCGGTGATGGGTGTCTTCATGAAAGCTCTCCTGGTTCGGTCGTTGCATGGTTCACATCGGTTGGGCTGAGGATCGGGGTGGCGTCGAGATAGTCGAGGTCGTGCATTCGTGCGTTCGGCGCATGGGCGGCGATTGCGGCTCGGATCGGCTCGACATCGGTCGGGATCGAGAAGCCCGGCAGCCAGTTGTCGTGGTGGCTGAGGATGATCTCCGAAGCCCCGAGCGTCGCTGCTTGCCGCCCGACGAACTCGGCCAAGGATCCCTGAATCGGTTCGCCATCGATGTTGGCCCGACCGGCAGCAGCGAGGATCGCGACATCGGCGCGGAGATTCTCGATGATCCCCGACCAGTGGCCGGACGTGTCCTGATAGAAGATGCGGCCGTCAGGAGTCTCGATCAAGAAGACCAATGCTCCACCGTCGCCCCGCGGTGAGTGCCCAACCATGGATGCCATCAAGTGCTCGGTCGCCGACTCGTCGAGCTCGGTCGCGAGGTAGTCCATCAGCAGCGCCATCCTGGCCTGCTGTTCCTGCCAGGTCGCACCGAGATCACCGAGACAGACCGCGTCGGCCTGCTCCATCTCTCCCGAACTCGTGCCGCTGGACGGTGCGGTAGTGGGCGACGGGTCGGGAATCTGCGACCACACGCAGCTGTGCTGGCTCGGATAGGCCGTGACCCGAACTCCGGCCCCCCGGCCGTCGGCCAGCTCGAGGTCGACGGTTTCGCCACCGCCGACGCAGATCATCCGGTCGGCAGGGACACCGGCCGCCTCCATCACCCGGATCGACTCGTAGCTTCCGATCAGGGTTGCGGCTGTGTTCGCCATGATCCGCTCGGCGCCGTACAGGTGATCGAAATGGGAATGGCCGATGAGGATCCAGTCGGCCTGGTCGACGTCGCTCGCTGTCCGAGGGGGATTCGGACCGGCGGCCGTGGTCGGCCGGTCGATGTAGGCATCGAGGAAGACGGTGAGGCCAGCCGTGCACAACGAGAATGTGGCACAGCCGTACCAATTGAGGGTTGGCGGTTGGGTCGTGTGCTTCGCGGTGGTGTCGGTCATCGTCGAGGTGCCTCCAAGCCGAGCAGGATCACGTCGACCATGTCGTCTGCCGCCTTCTTCGGTGAAGAACGCAGTGTCGGGATCACATCGGGCTGAGCGAACTGGCGACCGAGTCCGGCGATCACTGTCGAGATGGCCGCGGTATCACAGCGGGGGATGTCGCCCCGCCGTACGGCTTCGTTCAACAGGGCGCGAGTGACGGCGGCCAAGTACTCGTTGTGGGCGTCGTTGACCGATTGCGCAGCGGGGATCGCAGCGGTGTCGTTTGCGAATGCTTCTGTGATGCTGGCAACCGCGACATTGGCTGACCGCAAGTACGCCCGAATCGCCTCGAGCGGACGCATGTCCGGCACGATGGCGCCCCGCGCCTCGCGGCCGATGGCCCAAAGGTTCCTGTCGACGACGATCAAGACGAGCGCCTCGCGACTCGATGCCAGCGTGTAGAGCGTCCGAAGGGAGCAATTCATGTGCGAGGCGATGTCGGCCATCGTCAGATGTGAGAAGCCGTCGGCGAACAACGTGCCGACGTTGTCGAGGATCTCTCGTTGCCGGTTCGACAGCAATGCGAATTGTTCTCGCGACATGACGGGTGTCGGCCGTTGAACTCGAGCAATTCGGCCGATGACCTCGTCGGCGTCGGTCTGGCCCTTGCCTCCGCCGATGGTCGCGGTCATGCGCTGTCCTCTCGGACGCGCCGATCACCGTCACCGGGGGAAGCGTTCGAAAGGAGGCTGGTCGGGATGTCGACCACTCTCGCCCGCAACCATTCTCCGAGGCTTTTCGCCTGCCCATCCTGACGAGTGGAGGCCGCGACCCCTTCCTCCAGCAGCCCCCGAATGAGGAAGTTGATGGCCATCAGGTTGGGGAGAGGGTGGCGGTCGATTGCGAGCTCGGCGGCCTCGGGTAGGAGGGCGCGGAGCCGCTCGATGGTGAGGAAATCATCAAGCCAGGCATACGCCTCCGGGGAGCGAGCGAAGACGCCGAGATTGGCGTGTCCACCTTTGTCGCCGGATCGGGTTCCAACGACCGCCCCGAGCGGAGCCGGTACCGTTTCGCCGCCGGGCGTTGCTGCGGCGATCGGCCGAGAAGGATCGACAGTGACCGTCGCCGCTGGGGCGACCGACTCGACGACACTGCGGTACTCGTTGCCATCGCCGCGTCGAACAACAACGTGTTGAGGAACGAGCGAGGCATCGATGAGCGCCGGCCGGTACACGCCGTATGGCTTGCCGGGACCCGGGCCACCACCGAGGCCGTAGAAGCCGGGGATGTTGGCCAGCGCCAGTTCGATCACGGCGTTCGACACTGCCCTGCCGACCTTTCGTTCATCGGGGTCCTTGATCGACAATTTCCACGCGGCGCCCGCTTCCTCGTTCGTGGCCGGGTCGATCTTGTCAGTGCGAACCAGTCGGGTCTTCACACTGGCGAAGTCCTCTGGCCGATACGGGCACGCGGCCCAGAATCCGGCTTCGACGAGCGCAGCCTTGTCCTCGATGTCGATGCCGGTGAGGGCGATGGACATGTCTTGGCGGTAGCCGCCGAGTTCGTTCATCGCCACCTTGAGCGTGGGAGGAGGAGGTGATCCCTTGGTGTCGCTGATGCGAACGCGATCTCGGCTGACATCGGCCACGTGGATCGTGTCGAAGTGAGCGATGACATCTGGTCCGAGGTACTGCGGGCCGCCGATCTCGTAGAGCAGCTGCGATGTCACGGTTCCGATCGACACCAGGCCGCCGGTGTGATCATGCTTCCCAACGACACAGCTGCCGTCGGCCGCGACCTCAGCCCACGGGAATCCTGGGCGTTCGAGTCCTGGAACTTCTTGGAAGAACGAATAGTTGCCGCCGGTGACCTGCGTGCTGCACTCGATGACGTGGCCGGCGACGACGGCACCGGCGAGTTGATCCCAATCGTCGCGCTGCCAACCGTGATGCCACGCCGCTGGTCCGCAGACAACTGCGGCGTCGGTCGCCCGCCCGGTGATCACGATGTCGGCTCCCTGTTGCAGCGCGTCGACGATGCCCCAACAACCGATGTAGGCGTTGGCGCTCAGGTAGTTCGCTGGGTCACCGAGCTCGCTGCCGTCGAACGGTTGGAGTTCGGTGGCCAATTGGTCCATACGGCCGAGCAAGTTGTCGCCGCTCACATAGGCAATGGTGGGGGACAGGCCGAGACGGTCTGCCACCTCGGCAACGGCGTCGGCGCAACCATCGGGATCCAGGCCTCCGGCATTGGAAACGACCTTGATGCCGCGATCGAGGCAGGTGCCCATCACGTCTTCCATCTGGCTGACGAATGTTCTTGCATAGCCGCCACCTGGTCGCTTGGCCTGGGTGCGGGCGAGGATGAGCATCGTGAGTTCGGCAAGCCAGTCGCCGGTGAGGACGTCGACGGGGCCGCCATCGACCATCTCCTTGGCCGCGGAGGCCCGGTCGCCGTAGAAGCCGCTGATGTTGGCGATCCGGAGCGGGGCGCTCGAAGCGGGGATTGGCGTTTCAATCGCTCGTTGGTCACTCGCTCGTTGATCACTCACTGTCTGACTCCTTCATCGTGAGCAGGACTGCATCCTTTGTCACCTGTTGCCCTGCCGCGACGAGCACTTCGGCGACGGTGCCGTCCTCGTTGGCGGTCATGTGATGTTCCATCTTCATTGCTTCGAGCACGAGCAGCGTGTCGCCCTGGGCCACTTCTGCTCCTGGCTTCACCCGCACTTCGAGGACAACGCCCGGCATCGGGGCCGCGTACCCGCCCCTCAGTCCCTCGCCGCCGGGAACGGTGAATTTCGGGACAACGTCGACGTCGACAGTGGTCTCGCTGAGCTGCACAGCGATCTGATTCCCGCTCGCCGTGACCTGGTGGGTCGCTCGCAAACCGTCGATCTCCAGATCGATTGCGTTCGCGGTCCATCGGTGTGTCGTGACGTTGACGGGCGACGTCGTCTGATCTGCGCTCTGGTCTGTGTTGTTGATCGTCATCGCCACCGAGCCGTCTCGATTCGAGTGGTAGCGCACCACATGTTGGTCGTCGCCGACGTTCAACCGAACCTCGGTGGCGGGGAGCCGGCCGTTCCGCCAACCGGCGGGGAACTGGCCCCAATGCGGGTCGGCGGCTCGATTCTTGCCCCGCAGCCACATGGCGGCGACGGCCGCTGCTGTATGCGACGACGCCTCGTCGAGGTGCGCGTCGCGCGGCGGGTCGATCCTTTCGATGAAGTCGGTGGTTGTATCGCCGGCCAGGTAGGCCTCCGACCTCAAGACGTTCACGAGGAAGTCTCTGTTGGTCACGACCCCACCGATGTGGAGATCGGCAAGTGCCCGGGCCAGGGTGCGGGCCGTGACAAGCCGGGTTGGGCCTGACGCGATGACCTTGCCAAGCATGGGGTCGAAATCAACGGTCACCTCGGAGCCAGCCTCGATCCCGACGTCCCAGCGAACGGTCTCGCTCAACGGTGGTGCGAAGGCGGTGACCGTGCCGATGGCCGGGAGGAAATCGTTTGTCGGATCCTCCGCATAGAGCCGGACCTCGATGGCGTGGCCCGCCGGCTCGACGGTGCTGTCGGGTGCCGGCGATCCCCCCATCGCTATGACGAGCTGGTCGGCGACGAGATCGCGGCCGGTGACGGCTTCGGTGACCGGGTGTTCGACCTGGAGACGAGTGTTGACCTCCAAGAAATAGAAGTCCTTCGAGTCCTCGTCGAGCAGGAATTCGACGGTACCGGCGCTCTGATATCCGAGTGAGGCTCCCAGGGAGACAGCGGCCTCGCCCATCGCTTCACGAAGTTCGGGCGAGACAGCGGGCGACGGTGCCTCCTCGACGATCTTCTGATGACGTCGCTGGATCGAACACTCGCGCTCGCCGAGATGCCACACGGTGCCGTCTGGGCCGCCCATGATCTGGATCTCGATGTGACGCGACGATGCGACGTAGCGTTCGAGGAACACGGTCTCGTCACCGAACCCCTTGCCCGCCTCACGCTGCGCAGAAGCAACAGCCTCGGCGAGGCCAGCAGCTTCTTTCACGACCCGCATCCCTTTGCCGCCGCCGCCGGCCGCGGCCTTGACCAGGAGCGGATAGCCGATGGCGTCACCGTCGGCCGCGTCCTCGGTCGACGGAAGGATGGGCACGCCGGCCGCTGCGGCGCGTTTCTTCGCCTCGAGCTTGTCGCCCATCGCGGCAATCACGTCGGGGGAAGGTCCGACCCAGATGATCCCGGCGTCGGTGACGGCCCGTGCGAACGCGGCGTTCTCCGAGAGAAAGCCGTAGCCCGGGTGAATGGCGTCGGCGCCGGCCCGGGCGGCGGCATCGACGATGGCAGTCGGGTCCATGTAGCTCTCGACCCGAACAGCGATGTCGGCCTCGGCGACGAACGGGGCCCGGGCGTCCGCCTCGACGTAGATCGCGATGCAGCGCATGCCCATGGCTCGAGCGGTACGGAAGACGCGACGGGCGATCTCGCCACGGTTGGCGACAAGGAGACCGTTGATCGGGTCTGTGGTCGCTGAGTTGTCGTTGGTGTTGCTCACAGTCGAAACACTCCGTAGCCCTCGGCGCCCTCGACAGGATTGTTTCGGACCACCGAGAGACAGATGCCGAGCACGGTTCTGGTGTCTCTCGGATCGATGATGGCGTCGTCGGTGACGGCGCCCGACGCGTACAGGGCGAGCGAGTTCCGTTCCTGGATCGTCTCGGCTGCTTCGACGAGGCGAGCATCTTCCTCTTCATCGAACTCGACACCCTTGCGGGCTGCCTGGCCTCGTCTGACGAGCGACATGACGCCGGCAATCTGCTTCGGTCCCATCACGGCGATCTTGGCCGTCGGCCACAAGAAGGTGAATCGGTTGCCGAAGGCCCGCCCGCTCATGCCGTAGTTTCCTGCCCCGTAGCTCCCGCCGACGATGAGCGAGATGTGGGGGACGGCCGAGTTGCTGACGGCGTTCACCATCTGCGAACCCTTCTTGATGATGCCTGCCGCCTCGTAATCCTTGCCGACCATGAAACCAGTGATGTTGTGAACGAAGATCAGCGGCACATCGATCTGATTGCAGAGTTGGATGAAGGTCGCACCCTTCTCGGCTGCGTCGGTCTCGATGACGCCGTTGTTGCCGAGAAATCCGACCGTGTGCCCATGGATCTGGCCCCATCCGCACACGAGATTGGGCCCGTATCGGGCCTTGTACTCCTCGAAGCGAGAACCGTCGACGACGCGTCCGTAGATCTCGCGCACATCGAGCGGCTGGCGAAGATCGCGACTCACCAGGCCGAGCAGATCCTCTTCGGCCAGCGTTGGTGGCTCACTGATCATGGGTGGTCGTTGATCGTGCTTCTTCCAGTCGAGATGGCTGACCACCTCTCGGCAAAGGCGGATGGCGTCCATCTCGTCCTCGGCGAAGTAGTCCCCGAGGCCGGAGACCTCCGCGTGCATCTGCGCTCCACCGAGCGTTTCGTCATCGCTGATCTCGCCGGTTGCCATCTGAACCAGGGGAGGGCCTGCGAGGAAGATCTTGCTCTGCTCCTTGACCACGATGTTGTAGTCGCTCAGCCCTGGTTGATAGGCGCCGCCGGCCGTTGACGATCCCATCACGACACAGACGGTCGGAATTCCGAGCTTGGACAGTTCGGTCAGCTCGTAGAAGAACCGGCCGGTCTGCGCGAAGTGGTCGACCTGCATCCCGCCCGGCACGCTCTTCGTGTCCTTTGCCTCGGCGTCGATGCGCAGATCGCCTCCCGCCGATTCGACGAAACTCACATACGGAATGCGGTTCTCGCGAGCGACCTCCATCGCCCGCATCCATTTCTTGATCGAATACGGAGTCATGGCGCCGGCCATCGCGGTCGGGTCGTTGCCCATGACCACACACTCCGTGCCGCCGATGATCCCGATGCCGGCGACGAGTCCGCCGCCCATCGCATAGTCGCTGGCGTACGCCGCCAACGGACTGATCTCGAGGAACGGAGTGTCGGGATCGAGCACATGAGCGATGCGTTCGCGGATCGGCATCTTGTCCCGACTGCGGAGCCTCGCCAGTGCTCGCTCGCCGCCACCGAGCTCGGCCGCGTCGAGGAGCTCGTCGATCGTGGCGATCTGTTCCAGCATGTCGAGGCGGTTCTGGATGAACGATTCGTTCGCACGGTCGACACGGCTGTGCACGGGGGGAGCCAGCAACGTACGAACAACGGGCTCGGCCAATGCCCGTGGCGTCATGACGCCGTCGTTGGGTTGATGAGACGCGGTGCGGTCATGGCGGCAACCTAAGGCGGTAATCTGGTGTCGTCAAAACTACCGTTGAAGGTAGGACGGCTTTGCATCTCAGGGAGTCGCCGGCGCCACCGCTCGGCGAATCGTTCGAAAGTGGTGGCGTCGGACAAGGTCTGTGGTTGGCTTGCACGATGCAGCCGACGCCGACCTCTGCCCATCTCGGGTCGACGCCACCGGGGTGGTACGTCGACCCGTGGCGAGCTGCTGAATGGCGTTGGTGGGACGGTCGGATGTGGACCGCTCACGTCGAGAGCGGACGGAGGGGTCGGCCCCGTCTTCCCGACTGGTTGAGCGTGCCCATTGTCGTGTGTGCGGGTCCTGTCATCCTGGCCACGATTTGGTTTGTCATCGACACACCGTTGTCCGTCGTGCTGAGCCTCGTTCCGCTCGCCATCGTGCTGCCGACCCTGTGGTGGCTCGATCGGGTCGAGCCCGAGCCCAGGTCATCGCTGGTGCATTCCCTGCTGTGGGGAGCGACCGTTGCCGTTCTGATCTCCGGCACCGTGAACACGGCTGTTGCCGCCGGTTATGGCTTCGATGTGGCCGCTATCACCTCGGCACCGTTGATCGAGGAAGCGACAAAAGGCCTCGGCATCTACTGGATGGTTCGCCGCGGCCACATCGACAGCGTGCTCGATGGCGTCATCTACGCGGGATGGGTGGCCATCGGCTTCGCCGTGATCGAGGACATCCAATACTTCTCGAGCGCGGAAGCAGCCGATCAGTTGTTGCCGGTCTTCATTGTTCGAGGCATCGTGACGCCGTTTGCCCATCCGCTGTTCACGTTCTGGATCGGCTTGGCGGCTGGATTCGCCGTCGAACGCGATCGCCCGGTTGTTGCCGCCATGCTCGGGGGCTACATCGTCGCCGTCTTGACCCACGGAGCCTGGAACGGCTCGATCTCACTGTCGGAGTCGTCAGGCGGCGCAACGGTCATTCTGGTCGCCGTCGTCGGATTCCTTCTCCTCTTCGGGATTGTCGCCGTGCTCCTGATTCGGTTTCGGCAACGCGACCGACGCCAGTTCCTGGCGGTGGCGCCCATGCTCGTGCAGCGCTACGGATTGACGCCGGCCGAGCTCGAGATCTTCAGTGATTGGGGTCGCATGTTGGCCGTGCGTCGGAGCCTGCCACGAGCGAGGCGGAGAACATTCGACGCTGTCCACGCCGCGCTGGCCCGACTCGCCGTGTTGCACGCTCGACCGGTGGTGAACCCGACTGACGAGGCTCGACTGGTGAACCTCCTCTACGACGCCCGCGCCGCTGCGTCCTGAGAGCTTCGGGTGAGGCAGGCCGGCCCGTGGCTCACGGCAGGTCGAATGCCGTGCGATTGGCGACGGTGCGCAACGAGAAGCTGGATTTGATCTTCGTGACACCGGGCAGCAGCGCCAGGTGTGTTCGATGGATGCGCTCGTAGTCGGCAACATCGGCACAGGCGACCTGCACGATGTAGTCCGCGTCGCCAGCCATCAGATGGCATGCCATCACCGCAGGCGAGCCAACAATCGCTGCTTCGAACGCGTCGAGCACCGCCTCTTCTTGGCTCGCGAGGGAGATCTCGACGAACGCGGTCGTTCCTCGGCCGATGGCCGATGGCCCGAGCAGTGCGACGTATCGCTCGATGACGCCCTCTGCTTCGAGTCGTCGGACCCGGCGAAGCGTGGCCGATGGTGAGAGCCCCACCCGATCAGCTAGGTCGTTGTTGCTCATGCGAGCGTTGATCTGGAGCATCGTGAGAATGGCACGATCGGTTGTGTCG
>CAZYLX010000003.1:0-20013 GCA_964648595.1 uncultured Acidimicrobiaceae bacterium | reverse complement strand
CATCCTCGACGAGGCCTGCGAGCTCCGGAAGTTCGTCAATGTGTATGTCGACGACGAGGACATTCGCTTCCTGTCGAAGCTCGACACCGTCGTGGCCGACGGTGACGAAGTGGCGATTCTTCCGGCCGTCGCCGGAGGCTGATATGGCGGTGTACGGATCGGTGCTCGATCTGATCGGGAACACGCCTGTCATTGATGTGTCCCAACTCAGCCCGGACCCTGGCGTTCGTATCCTGGCCAAACTCGAGGGTCAGAACCCGGCCGGGTCGGTCAAAGATCGGATCGCTGCAGCAATGGTGCGAGCGGCCGAGGAGGCCGGCGAGTTGGCGCCGGGCAAGATCATCATCGAACCGTCCTCCGGCAACACCGGCATCGCGCTGGCGATGATCAGCCAGATCAAGGGCTACCACCTCAAGATCGTGCTCCCCGAGAACGTCACGACGGAGCGCCGCCAGGTGCTCGAAGCCTTCGGGGCCGAGATCATCCATTCGCCAGGGGCGGAGGGATCGAACGGTGCCGTCCGGCGGGCACAAGCGCTTGCCGCTGAACACCCGGACTGGGTCTTCCTCTACCAGTACGGCAACGAGGCCAACCCGACGGCCCACTACGAGACCACCGGACCGGAGATCCTGCGAGACGTCCCAGACATCACCCACTTCGTCGCCGGCCTCGGCACCAGCGGCACTCTGATGGGCGTCGGCACCTATCTCAAAGAGCAGCGCCCCGACATCAAGCTGTACGCAGTCGAACCGCCGAGCGGTGAGCGAGTCGAGGGGCTTCGGAGCCTCGACGATGGTTACGTTCCCCCGGTCTTCGAGAAGTGGGGAGGCGCTGATCTCCTCGACGGAAAGCGGATCGTCCGGCCGCGCGACTCGCTCGAATACACCAGACGTCTGGTCGCCGAGACCGGCATCTTCGCCGGCATCAGCTCCGGGGCAGCGCTGGCTGGTGCCGTCAAGGTGGCGCAGAAGTGGAACTCGGAGAAGAACGGACCGGCCAGCATTGTGTTCATCGTGTGCGACGGTGCTTGGAAGTATCTGTCAACTGGTGCCTATGCCGAGGATCTTGACGTGATCGCCGAATCGCTCAGCGACGTCATCTACTTCTGACCGCCCGCCGACTCTTTCGCTGAGATCAGCACCGACTCGCTGATGTGACCCAGCGACGTCCGAAGGCCAAAACGGCGGGAGCCGGCCACCCTCGGGGCCGGCTCCGCGCAACGTGTCATCACCCACGTACCTGTTCGGCCACCAGTCAAGGAAATGTCCCGGTGGCCGAACGTGCTACGCAGCAACCTAGGGCCCGCCGGAGCTCTCGATCAAGGGATCGGGAAGGTCTGCCCATTCAGCACGGTCCGCGATGCGAGTCCGCTGGCTCGCTCTACGCTGCCCGCGTGGCGACGAGGCCGATCGGAGTGTTCGACAGCGGCTTCGGTGGGCTGACGGTGGCGCGGGCCCTCATGGATCTTCTGCCGAACGAGGATCTTGTCTATCTCGGTGACACCGGCCGCTATCCCTACGGTTCCAAGCCGCTTGATGTCGTGCAGCAGTACTCGCTCGAGATCGCCGATCATCTCGTTGCTGAACACGAGGTGAAGTTCTTGGTGGTCGCATGCAACACGGCGACCGCGGCAGCACTGGACGTGCTGCAGGCCGCCTACGACATCCCGGTGGTCGGCGTGATCGAGCCTGGTGTGCGGGCGGTTGTGGAACGGACCGACTCGCAGAGAATCGGCGTGATCGGAACGGTCGGCACCGTGGCCTCTGGCGCCTATGAAGGCGCGATCGACGAGCTCGACACCGACGTTGTGATGACGACGTGCGCGTGCCCGGGACTCGTCGAGTTCGTCGAGCGGGGCGAGACGTCGGGGCAACAGGTGGGGATTCTCGTCGAGCGCCTGCTCCAACCGATCGTCGATGCCGACGTGGACGCGCTCCTGCTGGGCTGTACCCACTATCCGTACCTGGCTCGGGTCATCAGGTCAGTGGTCGGGCCAGAGGTCGTCCTTGTCTCCTCTGCCGACGAAACTGCGTTCGCCGTCGCAGGCCAACTGGCCGAGCTCGGCCTGCTTCGATCGGGCGGCAGCGGTACATCGACGTTCATTTCCTCCGGCGATGTTGCCGCATTCACCCGGTTGGGCAGCAGACTCCTCGGGCCGGAACTCGCCGACGCCCATTCTTGGAGACCACACCATGCGCCCTGACGGAAGAGCCACTGCCGACGAACTGCGTCCGCTCAGCTTCGAACGAGACTTCACCGACATGGCCGACGGCTCGGTGTTGGTGAAGTTCGGCCGTACCCATGTCCTCTGCACGGCTTCGGTCGAAGAGGACGTGCCGCGGTGGATGCGGGGCAGCGGCAAGGGATGGGTCACCGCCGAGTACAACATGTTGCCCGGCTCCAGCCCGGAGCGTATTCGCCGTCGGACGTCGGGACGCGACCAGGAGATCCAGCGCCTGATCGGTCGAAGCTTGCGGGCGGTCTGCGACATGACGATGCTCGGCGAGCAGTCGATCACGGTCGACTGCGACGTCCTTCAAGCTGACGGTGGCACCCGAACAGCAGCGATCTGTGGCGGCTTCGTCGCGCTGCACGATGCCATCACTCGTCTCGGCGTCGAGACCCATCCGCTGACAGATCAGTGCGCGGCGATCAGCGTTGGCATCATCGATGGCGAGTGCCGGCTCGACCTCCCGTATGTGGAGGACGTGACAGCGGAAGTCGACATGAATGTTGTCATGACCGGAAGCGGCGGGATGATCGAAGTGCAGGGAACGGCAGAAGGCAAGGTGTTCGATCGCGCTCAGCTCGACACGCTTCTCGATCTTGCCAGTGGCGGGATCGCAACGATCACCGCCGCACAGCGGGAACTGTTGGCGATTCCTCCGGCCGCTCGGCCAGAGCGAGGCTGATCAGCGTGCCCGCCGTGGTCGTGTTGGCCTCCGCGAATCCAGACAAGCTCGTCGAGCTCGGCGAGCTTTTGGGTGACCGGTTTGAGGTTCGGGCTCGCCCGGCAGATCTGCCGGACACCGTCGAGGACCAGGACTCGCTCGAGGGCAACGCCATCAAGAAGGCGTCCGAGGTTGCCGAGGCGACGGGGGAGTGGGCGCTGGCTGACGACACATGCTTGTTCGTCGATGCTCTCGATGGTCGGCCAGGGGTGTACACGGCGCGCTTCGCCGGCCCGAATGCGACGTACGACGAGAACGTCGAGAAGTTGTTGGTGTCGCTGGCCGACGTCGATGTCGACGAGCGAACAGCGACGTTCCGGACGGCAATTGCCCTGATCGGACCGGACGGGTCAGGTCTGACGGCTGAAGGGTCGATCGACGGCTACATCGCGCATGAACGCATGGGTAGTGATGGTTTCGGGTACGACCCCGTCTTTGAGCCTGCTGAGGGTGACGGCCGTACGTTCAGCCAGATGTCTCGTGAGGAAAAGCACGAGCTCTCGCATCGAGCTCGAGCCCTGGCGGCCCTCGACACCGCGCTCACCCAATCCCCCCTCCCCAACTTCCCGTAGCTGCTCGAGCCAACGCTCCGAACCCCGGGTTCCTCACCCTCACTTTCAGTGTCCTCAGCCCCCGGTTGGTGGCCAGGTTGAGAGCCATCGACGACTCAGCGTGAACCGGGGGCTGAGGAGGTCGAAACTGAGGGTCAGAAACCCGGGGTTCGGCGTACCTGGAGTTGTTCGCTAGCGCTCACAACATCCAAGGTTTGCCGTAGGATCGCGGGGTTCACGCGGACGTGGCGGAACTGGCAGACGCACCAGGTTTAGGTCCTGGCGCCTGAGAAGGTGTGTGGGTTCGAGTCCCACCGTCCGCACCCCGTTGATGTGACCCTGAAGCCGCATGCGAGCCAACTGCGGCGGTAACCTCGACCCCTATGACGATTCCTGGCTTGCCTGTTGCCGAAACCCCCTCTGGCGGTTTCGGTTTCGACATCTACCAGCAGCTGCTGCGCAACCGCATCGTGTTCCTCGGCCAACAGGTCGACGACACCATCGCGAACTCGATCGCCGCTCAGATGCTCTTCTTGGCCGGTGAAGATCCGGACAAGGACATCTGGCTCTACATCAACTCACCCGGTGGTTCGGTCACCGCTGGTATGGCCATCTACGACACCATGCAGTTCGTCAAGCCCGACGTCGCAACGGTGTGCCTCGGGCTTGGTGCCTCGATGGGTCAGTTTCTCCTTACCGCCGGCGCTCCCGGCAAGCGCTATGCGCTGCCTCACGCCCGCATCCTCATGCATCAGCCCAGTGCAGGCGTTCAAGGCCAGGCCAGCGACATCGCCATTCAGGCCGAGAATCTCATCAAGATGAAGCGCGAAATGGCGGAACTCATCGCCGCGCACTCTGGTCAGGATGTCGAAACCATCATCGCCGACTCCGATCGTGACAAGTGGTTCAGTGCGACTGAGGCTCGTGAATACGGCCTGTTCGATCGTGTGATCGCCAGGGCCGGCGAGCTCACAGATGACGACGACGAATCAGACGACGAATCAGGCGACTGAGTCAGCTCGTGTAGGCCGCAGTAGCCAGTCGGCGTAGTTCGCCGACAGCGGCTGCGAGGCCTTCCGGGTGTTTGAACATCCAGGATCCGGAGATCATCACGTTGGCGCCCGCTGCGGCTGCGCCTTCGATGGTCGATGAGCTGATTCCTCCGTCGACTTCCAGGTCGATCCAGTGGTCGGCGGTGTCGAGCATCGCTCGTGCCGCACGGACCTTCGGCTCCATCGTCGCGATGTAGGCCTGCCCGCCGAAGCCCGGGTTGACCGTCATCACGAGGAGCATGTCGATCAGGTCGACAACGTGTTCGACTTCTGTGATCGGTGTCGAAGGGTTCAACGCCACCGCCGCAGATGCGCCGAGTTCCTTCACGAGGGACAGGGTCCGATGCAGATGACGAGTAGTTTCGGCATGGACGATGATCACCTCGCAACCTGCCTCGACGAAGCTCGGAATGAGTGCGTCTGGCTCCTCGATCATGAGGTGGGCCTCGAACGGCACGGACACGGCTGATCGGCAGGCCGCGATCACGTCGGCACCGAAGGTCAGGTTGGGCACGAAACGCCCATCCATGACATCCCACTGGATGCGGTCGACGCCGGCCTGCTCGAGGGCTTCGCATTCGTCGCCGAGGCGCGCGAGGTCGGCGGGCAGAACAGACGGAACGATCTTGATCGCTGGACTCATCGCCCGACATAGTGGTCGCTGGCCCGAACCGATGCCACCCTGACGGCATGAACTTCGATGTCCACGTGGATCGAGTCGCAGCCGGCGGCGATGGATTGGGCACGGCACCCGACGGCCGTGTGGTGTTTGTTGGCGGCTCCTTGCCCGGAGATCACGTCTCGATCGAGGTGACACAAACGAAGAAGCAGTTCTTTCGTGGGCGCATCACCGACGTCCTCACGCCCGCCCCAGATCGCGTGGAACCACCGTGTATCCACGTCGGGCAAGGGTGCGGAGGCTGCGACTGGCAGCACATCTCGGTCGACCGGCAGCGGCAGCTGCGGGTCGATCTCGTACGTGACGCTGTTCGACGCATTGCCAAGATCGACGATCTCGACATCAGCCACGGCCCCGAGCTTCCGGCAAACGGCTATCGCACAACCGTTCGTGCCGCGGTGGCCCAAGGCAACGGCGGGTTTCGCATGCGTCGCTCGAACCGCGTCCTCGTGCCTGAGCACTGTCTCGTTGCCCATCCGAGCATCGATGAGCTTCTGACAACCGTGGATTTTGGTGGTGCGGAAGAAGTCGTGCTCCGCGTCGGCGCTCGAACCGGCGAGGCATTGGTTCATGTGGTCTCGGGCGCAAGCGATCTCGAACTCCCTGACGGCGTCGTGCTGAGCACTCCGGATGTGCCGGCCGCAATCTCCGAGATCGTCAATGGCCACCGCTTCCAAATCTCTGGCCCATCGTTCTTCCAGTGCCGACCAGACGGCGCGGAGACAATGGTCGCACTCGTCGCTGAAGCGATGGGCTCGGTCCAAGGCCCGCTGGTCGACGCCTACGCCGGTGTGGGCCTGTTCGGCGCCACCCTTGGGGTCGACCGTCCATTGACGTCGGTGGAAGTTGCCCCCAGCTCCGTCGCCGACAGCAAGCAGAATCTCCCCGATCATGCCGTGATCGTCGAGATGCCAGTCGAGCATTGGACGCCGACCCCTGCATCGGTCGTGATCGCCGACCCGGCCCGTGCCGGTCTCGGAAGCGAGGGTGCCGGTGTACTTGCCGCCACCGGTGCCGAAGTGATTGCGCTCGTCAGCTGCGACGTTGCATCGATGGCCCGGGACGTGGCGCTACTGAGCGACCTCGGTTACCGCCCAGACTGGGCCAAGGTCGTTGATCTGTTCGGTCACACGTCACATGTCGAGGTGGTCACCCGACTCGTCAGAACCTGAAGCCGCTCAGCTCCGTGCCGAAGCGTTCCTCGATCTCCCGAGCACAAAGAGCGGGAGAGAAGAGGTAGCCCTGTGCGAGGTCGCAGCCCATCTCTCGCAGCTGGCTGAGTTGCTCCTCGGTTTCCACGCCCTCGGCGATCACGCTGAGCCCGAGCCGCCGAGCGAGATCGAGAATGGTCTCCACGAGCACCATGACACGCTCGGACGTCAGCATCTCACCGACAAACGTTCGATCGATCTTGACGACGGTGGGGTCGTGGAAGACGGCACGGAACAGGCTGGATCGGCCCGTTCCGAAATCGTCGAGTGCGATGTCAATCCCCGCATCGCGGAGCCGCCCGAATGCTCGGTCGGCTTGAACAACGGAGTCAAAGCTGTCCCGCTCTGTCAGTTCGACACCGATCCTCGCGCCATGCCGCTCTTGTAGCTCGGTGATGCGTACCGCCAAGTCCGGCTGAGCGAGCGATCGGGCGGACAGATTGACCCAGACATCGAGGCTGCCGGGCCGATCAGCCGTCCATCGCTCGATCTGTCGTGCCGCCTCCTGCAGCACCCACTCATCGAGTCGAAGAATCAGCGAGCTCTCCTCAGCGATGGGGACGAAATCGTCCGGCCCGAGGATGCCGAACGTCGGATGATTCCAGCGAACAAGGGCTTCGAATCCGACAATTGCCATGCTTTCGAGCAGAACCAATGGTTGATAGTCGAGGTGAAGAGCATCGTCTTGCAGTGCAGCCGGGAGCGCGTCAGCGAGGGCCCGTCGATGGACGAGACGGGCGTTCAGCGGCTGACTGTGGAACCGTGCGTGGTTTCCACCGTTGCGTTTCGCGGCGTACATCGCCGTGTCTGCTTGAGCCAATAGATCGTCGATGGAGACCAGCGCGTCAGCAGACTTGGTCACCCCGATGGACGCCCGTGCCCTTCGTTCGCTCCCTTCGATGTCGACCGGATCGGCTGCAAACGAGTGCAGGATCCGCTCTCCGACTGCAAGGAGTTGGTCGGAGCGTCGCTCGTCGGGGACAACGACGACGAATTCGTCTCCACCCGGCCGAAACGCCAGGCCACCGTCTGGCAAGGAGGCGGTCACGCTCTTCGCCACCGATCGAAGGACCAGATCGCCGGCATGGTGACCAAGATTGTTGTTGATCGCTGCGAACTGATCGAGATCGATCGCGAGGATGCCGAACGGCCGCTCGTCAGCGACCAGGTCTTCGAGCATCTCGGTCATGGCCCGTCGATTTCCGAGGCCGGTCAGGACATCGTTGTATGCCGCCTCGGCCAGCTGCGACTCGAAGGAGTAGCGATCGACAACGAGACCGATGAGGCGGCTGACCAAGCTCTGCATCGCCAGCTCTTCATTGTCGGGCCTGCTGTCGTCACTCGTCAGGACCTCGAGATAGCCAGCGACTGCCCCGTCGGGAAGGAGCGCCGGTGTCGCCGAGCAGCGACGCCAAGGGGCGAAACGCTCAGGATCGACATCGACGAAGGTCAACCCTCGATCGAGTGCTTCTTGGAGTTCTCCCCCGGGCGCCGCGATGTGGGCGCCCCGGAAGCGCTCTCCGAGGAGCGTCGGCATGCCTCCGGAGCTGACCGGCCGAAGAGCGCCGTCAGGATCGGCGACATGGACGATGGCCCGACAGTCGTCGATATTCCGTTCGACCATGACCGTCAGAGCGAGCAGACATTCGTCGAGGGGGCGACCCTCGCCGAGCATTTCGAAGATGTCGATCTGTTCCAGGGCGAGCACTTCGGATCGTGCCCGCTGGCTGGGAGGACGTAGCCGCATGATGACGGCCTCACCATCGAGGATCGTCTCGCCTGCCACGTCGAACGATCGATAGCTACCGGCATCGTCGACTCGAATGCGATAGATCCCCGGTGGACGAAGGCCGTGAAAGGTTCGGGTCCGGCTGAAGACCTCAATGGCTCGCTCGAGATCGTCGGGATGGATCAGATCGGCCGCGCTGCGACCGATGACGTCCTCTGGATCGATGGCGACCTCTCGCTGGATCGAGGACGAGGCGGCTCTGAGCACGAAGTCGCCGTCGACGACCGCGACAAAGGCGTCATCGTGGTCGTGTTCTGTGAGTAGCTCGTCCCAAGCCAGGTCTGACGGCACGGTCGATTCATCGGCCAGGATCAGGCATGAGTTGAGGGTGGCAATGCGGACGGCAGCGGTCAGATGGGCCGTTTGGCCTGTCGCTGTTTCTCGCGCCGAGCAGTGCCTGCGGCCAAGAGTTCGGCGCGGTTGGTTTCATCGACCCGCATGTAGCTGTCACGCCACGTCTCCTCGGGCCATCGAACCGGCGCCTGCACCGTGATTTCGGCGGCAAATGACCCTTCGAGGAGGTCGAGCGCCAGCCCGAGCGTCGAGTCGTGGGCCGTCGTGTCGCTCGGAGGACCACAGGAGTTCCCGAGGGGCAGGTCGGTGAAAACGAATCGGGGCACCCGGCATTCCTCGACGATGTCGCGAGCACTCCCGATGATCACGGTGGGAATTCCCGTTTCTTCAAGGTGTCGCGCAATCAAACTCACGGTTTGATGACAGACGGGTCAAAGGGGGATGAGCACAACGACGTCGACGCCGTCCTCGCGGCACCACGCCCCGACTTTGGCAGCATCGTCCCTGGTGACACGTTGGCTGTACTCGGTCGGTACGCAGTAGAAGCGATCAGAGACACCACCGATCCGATCGGCTGCTCGGCTCAGCGCCCGAAGCGGAAGGAACGTGTCGATGTCGTCGGTGTGGGTCGCTTCCTTGTGCCACGACAGATCGGCCGTGAAGAGCGAATCCGGAACAGGCCGACTCGGGACTGCCATTGCTCGCTTCGGTCGCTGCGAGCCGTGAGGGAATGCCGTGGTGACAACGCCGACGACCGCACCACCCAGCGGCTTGGTCAGAGGCTGAAACGGAGTCGTGTCGTGCGTGGCCCATTGGTAGGGCTGTTCGTACCCGTGAGCCGCATAGAACTCACGGGAAGCGTCGATGTAGCTGAGCGCTCGGCGATGAGCAGATCGTGAATGAGCGGTCATGCCAGGACGTTAGTGGGAGGTCTAGCTGTCTTCCGGATCCTTGGGATGGCTCTTGGCCAGGCCGAACCCGTTGGCCTCCGCCCGTTCTGCGGTGTCGAACCACACTTCGGCGATCGTGACGGAGTAGGACCGGGAATCTGGGCGGTGATAGAACATCGAATCGGCGTTGCCCTTGATCGTGTAGCCGTCAGGCATCGCCTTCGGATCAGCCAGCGGAGCGTGTGATCCTTCGCCGTACGGGTGATTCTCATCGGCAACTTCGGCAGCCGTCGCAGCAGCGCTCAGACCAAGCACGGCGGTGCCGAGAGAGGCCTCTGCGACCTCGCAGACGTGATCGTCGATTTCGGCCCGCAGCTGGTCTCGCTCGGCTCTGACCTCGGCGAGTTCGGTCTCAGCTTCGATTGTCGACGCTCGGCCGGCCTTCTGGCGCATGATCTCCCACTCCGAATAGCCGATCTTGGTCCGGCGCCATCCCCACCAGAGCCAGCCGAAGAGCAGACCGATGAGGAAGGCGATGATCAGGGGGATGAGAATTTCCCAGAAGACGAAGGACATGTTGACTTCCCTTTGCGGTTACTGAAGAACGATGTGACGGGTGGTTGACGATGTGACGGGTGGTTGACGCTCAGGAGGTGACGAAGGTCTCGAGAGCGATCAGTTCGACTCGGCGGTTGTTGGCCCGCCCCTCGGCTGTGTCGTTTGAATCGATCGGCTCAGTCTCGCCTTCGCCGATGCTTTGGACGCGTTCGCCGTCGACACCTGCGTCGACGAGGAACTGGCGAACGGCGGCAGCTCGAGCGTCGCTCAATGCCAGGTTGTTGGCGTCGTTGCCCTGATCATCGGTGTGCCCGCTGATCTCGACGACAGGCAACGTGTAGAGGTTCATGACATCGACAACCTTGTCGAGCGTCTCCGTTGCCGTGTCGTTCAAGACGTCGGAGCCGACGGCGAAGGTGACGTTCTCTTGGATCTCCACCGACAGCGTCTCGAACTCGGCCTGAAGTGCCGTGATCTCTTCCTCGACCGGTGGCGCATCGACCGTGATCGTCGCGAAGGGGAAGCGATCGAAGGAGGCTCGAGCGCCGTTCACCCTCTCGTGGATGGCTTCGGCATCTGCCTCGCTTGACACCGTCATGTCCACAGTCAGCGCAGCGTCGCTGATCGAGGCAGTGCCGATCGCTCCGTCTGGAAGAGTTCCGAGGAGGAACGCCAGCTGCCACACTCTGCCTCGAGCGCCGGGCGTTGTTGGTTCGAGGTCGCGGATGACGAGTTCGTCTGTGACGTTTCCAGCTCCGAACCTGCTGGCCGCCTGGGCAACGAGAGGATCGCGTTGGGTGGCGCTCGGGACTTCGCCGGTCAGCACCACACCATCGGCGGTGACAACAGCAGTGACCTCGGTGGCCGCTGTTTCCGCTGGGAGTGGTTGCTCTCCCTCTTGCGCTTCCGGCTCGTCTGCAACGGGGGCCGGGGGAGCGGTGGTGAACTCGAGGTCGAGATCCCGTACGCCCTCTCCACGTTCGGCGGCAGTTCGAATGTCGGCTTCGCTGACGCCTTCGGGCAGGACACCGGTGATTGTCAGATCTCGGTAGCTGGCGTCGAAGTTGAACGGCGTCGGATCGATTTCTGCGGCGCGCATCTCATCCTCTGCATTGTCGATGACCTGACCTTCGTAGATCGGGATCATGATCAGTGTCATTGCCGCGATGACCGCGGCACCGATGAGCAGGACGAGGGGCAGCAGCTTCCACCACGGAAGAGGGAACTTGCCATCGCGTTCATCAATCACATAGGTGATGTCCCGGTGCCGAGTTGCCTCGACATCCGACTCGTCAAGAACCTGCGTTGTTTGCGTCACATCGCCTCTCTCGTGTCGACGGTGGCGGGAACCGTCACGGGGGTGACGCGACCGATCGACAGGTGGAACGGGAGAGAACGTAACGCGTCGCGGCTACAGCTGTCGACGACTGCGCAGCATTTGGTCAAGAGTTTCTCGAAGCCGTCACGATGCTCTGTCCGCCGAGGGGAATAGGGCTTGCTTGACACCTGTTCGATGGAGGGCACAACGACAAGGAGTCCCAATGGCAACCACTGATCTCACGATGGAAGTATTCGAAGAAACGGTCTCTAACGACGGGATCGTCTTCGTCGATTTCTGGGCCGAATGGTGCGGTCCGTGCAAGTCGTTCGCTCCGATCTTCGAAGCAGCGGCGGAGAAGCACGACGACATTGCGTTCGCCAAGGTCGATACCGAAGTCGAACAACAGCTCGCCGGAGCCCTCGAGATCCGCTCCATCCCGACCCTCATGATCTTCCGCGACGGGATCCAGTTGTTCTCCCAGGCCGGAGCCCTCCCGGCCCCGGCGCTCGAAGACCTCATCGGCCAGGTTCGAGGGCTCGACATGGACGAAGTTCGGGCCGAGGTCGCCTCTCAGCAGAAGAGCGACGCAGGGAAGGCCTGACACCGCTCGATCAGCCAACTACCTTCCGCTCCCGAGGAGCTGGAGATGGCTGGGAAGATCCGAAAGAGCATCGACGAACACCGCTCGAAGTCAACGCTCGCTGATGACACTCCAGAGATGACGGCCGCTGCCAGCAGCGGCCATCACCTCGTTTTGGGTCCAGGTGCTGCACTCGAGTCGACGTGGCTGGCTGCCGGCCTGGAGCTCCCAGATCTTGGCGCGATGCGTTCGTACCGAGTCGATCGGACCGTCGAACAACTTCAGCGCTTCGGCTACGACGGGGCGATCCTGATGGATCCCATGAACATCCGCTACGTCACCGACTCGACGAACATGCAGCTCTGGGTGATGCACAACGCCGCCCGATACGCATGGGTCGGCGCAGACGGCCGAGTACTTCTGTGGGACTACATGGGGTGCGAATTTCTCTCGGGCCATCACAACGGGCTCCACGAGACTCGAGCTGCCACCAGTAGCGACTACTTCATCGCCGGCCATCGCTACGAGGAAAAGGCCGACCAGTTCGCAGCCGAGATGGCCGCACTCGCTCGCGAGACTGCAGGGCCAACGCCTCACATCGCGATCGACAGAAGCAACGTTGCGACGATGCTGGCGCTGCAGCGAGCTGGCGTGGTGATCGGGAACGGACAGGAGGTCATGGAGCAAGCCCGCCGGATCAAATCGACGGACGAGATACGGGCGATGCGATGCGCCGTTCACGCCTGCGAGGCGACGATGGACGAGATGCGGCACGCGCTCGAGCCGGGGATGACCGAGCGGGAAGCGTGGGCGATCCTGCACGCGGGAAACATCCGACGGGCCGGCGAGTGGATCGAAACGCAGATCCTGGCGTCGGGGCCCCGCACCAACCCATGGTTCCAAGAGGCAAGCAGCCGAGTGATCGAGAACGGTGACATCGTCGCTTACGACACCGACCTCGTCGGTGCCTACGGAATGATGGTCGACATCTCCCGAACCTGGGTGGCCGGCGACGCACTCGCTCGACCGCCGGCCCAACACGCGTTCGGCCTAGCGGTCGAGCAGATCAACAGAAACGTCGAGATGCTCCGCCCTGGAGTGACCTACAAAGAGCTGTCTCTCGAGGCTTGGTTCCCTCCCGTCGACGACTACCGGCACTATTCGTGTCTGTTCCACGGAGTCGGCCAATGCGACGAGGCTCCCGACATCTACTTCCCGCAGTTCTGGGAATCCTCGGGCTACGACGGCGTGCTCGAAGTCGGCATGGTCATGACCGTTGAAGCCTTCGTCGGGGCGCGATCCGGCGGCGATGGCGTCAAACTCGAGAATCAGGTGCTCATCACTGAAGAGGGGCCGGAACTGATGACGCACTTCCCGCTTGACCTCTAGTTGGCGTCATCGAACAGTCCGGTCGCGAGTTCGGCGATCCGCCGCTCTCCGATTCGGGTCTGGCCTCCGCGCTCGAGGAATGCCGTCATCGCAGCGGTAGCTGCTGGGCGATGGAGCGTGTGGTTGAAGAGATTGGTCTCGGCTCGCAGACCTGGCGCTGGATCCGGCATGGAGGCCAGCACCGACGCCTTGGCCGCTCGAACGGCGACGGGGTCGAACGAAGCAATCCTGTCGGCGAGACCGTCGACATAGCGGCCGAGATCCACCTGAGGCATCGCTCGATTGAGCCAGCCCCAACTGGCTGCGGTGTCGGCATCGATGTCGACTGCGCCGACCACGATCTCCATTGCTCGGCCACGACCCACCAAGCGTGGGATGCGTTGCGTGCCGGTGCCGCCAGGGAGGATGCCAAGCGGCACCTCCATCTGGTTGAGGACCATCGAATGCCGTGCCCCGAACCGCATGTCGAAACTGGCAGAGAGTTCTGCCCCTCCGCCACCGACGCGGCCGGAGATCTCAGCGATCGAGATCACAGGCATCGTTCGGAATCGCTCGCACATTGCATGGAATGAACCGAGCTCGCTGTCTTCGGTGAGGGGCGCCGGTGACGGTCGGCTGGACATGGCGATCAGCGGCCCGACGTCGAAGTGGGCGATGAAGAAATCCGGATCGGCGCTGCGAAAGACGACAACCTGGACGCTGCCCGGTTCTTCGACCCCTCCGTTGAGTTGGATCGACAGCCGGTCGAGTTCAGCGAACACTTCGCGTGTCATCACGTTCATCGGCGGAGCGTCGATCGTGACGTCGAGCCGACGACCGTTCCTCACACACGTCAGGCGTTCGAACTGCAGGTCCATGTCCGAACGCTAGAGCTCGGTGGGCCGCAGAGCGAGCGGCTCCAGGCGGGTCATGCCTTTTCGACGATGATGCTGCCGCAGGAGTAGCCCGCCCCGAACGAACAGATCACACCAAGATCGCCGGTGGCCAAGTCGGCCCGATGCTTGTGGAACGCGATGATCGAACCAGCGGAGCTCGTGTTGGCGTACTCGTCGAGTACGACAGGGGCTTCATCGGTTTCTGGCACCCGGCCGAGCACACCCTTGGCAATCAACTGATTCATCTTGAGATTCGCTTGGTGAAGCCAGAATCGACGGACAGATGCAGCTGGATGGCCACTGGCCTCGAGGTGGTCGTTGATGTGTGCCGCCACCATCGGGCACACCTCCTTGAAGACCCGGTTGCCGTTCTGCCGAAAGACCAGTTCATGCGGCTCACGTTCTGCATCCTCGGCTCGATTCATGAAGCCGGCGTCGTTGCGAATGTTGTTCGAGAACTGCGTCTGGAGGCGAGTACCGAGCACCTCCCAGCGGTCGGAGGTGAGGGCATCGTCGGAACGCTCGAGCACCAGAGCAGTGCAGGCGTCGCCGAAGATGAAGTGGAAATCGCGCATCTCGAAGTTGTTGTGAGCGGACGTGATCTCGGGGTTGACCACGACGACACACGACGCTGTTCCGTTCTTCAACGCGTCGACCGCTGCCTGAATCGAGAACGTCGCCGATGAACAGGCGACGTTCATGTCATAGGCCCAGCCCTTTGCTCCGATCGCCATCTGGACCTCGATGGCCACGGCCGGATAGGCCCGTTGAATGTTGGACGCGCCCAAGATCACGGCATCGACGTCTGCTCCGGTCCGACCGGCCTGGGCCAACGCCTCTTCGATGGCGGCAACAGCGATCTCGGCTTGGATCGACAGCTGATCCTCGCTGCGAGTTTCGAGAGCTGGCGCCATCCGATCGGGATCGAGCACGCCGACCTTGTCGAGCACGTAGCGGGAGGCGATTCCCGACGCCTTTTCGATGAACGCTCCATCAGGAAGCGCTCGTTCCTCGAGCTCGCCGGCGGCGATTTCAGCGCCATGCTCTTCGTTCCATCGTTCGGTCGCCACGCTGAGCGATGCGACGAGTTCGTCGTTCGAGATCGACTGATCAGGTGTGAACAAGCCGGTGCCGGTGATCGAGACCGAAGGGGCGGTGGAAGCGGGCACGAAGGACATGGAGACGAGTGTGGTCGATCGCTGCCCGATCCACCACTGCCCGATCCACCACTGTCTGAACTGCCGCTGGCCCGAAGGGCGTTGCGTTTGTGCCCGCATCGGGCACAGACGCAACGCGGAACGAGCCGTTGACGCGGAACGTGTCATGAACGACTCGTGAACACCGGATGCGGGGTACGACGCGTATCGGGCTTGTTCGTCTACCTTCACGTGGGTGAACTCCTCGCCCTCTCGCCTTGCGGCGTTGCTGATGGCCATGGCGCTCGGCGCTGCGGCCTGCGGTTCGTCCGACGGCGACACAGCGGCTCCTGTCTCGACGGTCACCGAAGCCGAGGCCGAAGCGCCCGCAGCACCGGAACCATCGATCCTCGAACTCAGCGCTCCAGCAGCCGATGGCTCGACCGTCAACCTCTCCGACTACGCCGGTCAGGACCTCATGCTGTGGTTCTGGGCTCCGTGGTGACCGACGTGCCAACGGGAGGCCAGTTCGGTCTCCTCAGCACAAGCAGCGTATGAAGGCCAAGTCACAGTGATTGGTGTCGCCGGTCGAGATGATCTCGGGACGATTCAACGTTTCATCGAGGCAAGAGGCGTGGGCGCGTTCCCTCACATCGCTGACGAATCAGGCGACGTCTGGAGTGCGTTCGACGTTCGCAGCCAGCCGGCCTACGTCTTCATCGACGACGACGGCACCATCGCCGGAGAAGCGGGATCGTTGTCAGAAGAGGGAATTGCCGAGCGGCTCGACGCGCTCATCGCCAGCTGAACACGATCGTCGGTGGACCGGCAGCGGCTGACGGATTGACAGCCGGTTGACCATCTCGTCGTATCCTCCGGCCATGACGTTGCCGGAACTTGGAGCCGATGTTTCCTTTGCCGAGGAGCTGCTGCCATGAGCGGGCCGACCACGGCTGATGTCGTCGTGATCGGCGGCGGGATTGCCGGCGTATCTGCGGCCTATCAGCTGGCACCGACGCATCGCGTTGTTCTGCTCGAACGCGAGCCACAGCTCGCTCACCACACCACAGGTCGATCCGCTGCCGTCTACATCGTGAACTACGGCGGCCCAATCGCGATGCGGCTGACCATCGCTTCTCGGGCCTTCTTCGACGCTCCGCCCGAGGGTCTTGCCGACCACCCGATGCTCGAGCCTCGGGGTGTGTTGATGGTCGGTGACGAGTCGCACCGCGCCGCGATCGAGACGTTGGCAGACGAGGGCCGAGCACTCGATCCGACCATCGAATTGGTCGACGGGCCAACCGCTCGATCGATGGTGCCCGTGCTCCGAGAGGAGGCTGCCGTTGTCGGCATGTTCGAACCAGGTGGTTCGATGATTGACGTGATGGGGATTCATCAAGCGTTCGTCCGTGGTGCGGTTGGAGACGGAGCATCGATCCATCGCCATAAGGGAGCGATCGAGATCGAACGACGTGGTTCCGGTTGGCGGGTACGCACCGCCGATGACGTGTTCGACACCGAAACGATCGTCAACGCCGCCGGAGCATGGGGGGACCATGTCGCCGAAATGGCAGGCGTGGCTCCTGTCGGCCTCATTCCGATGCGGCGCACTGCGTTCACGGTTGGAGTCGATGTCGATGCGCAGGCGTGGCCTCTTGTGCACGTCGACAGCGTCGATGGGCCCTGCTATTTCAAGCCCGAGGCCGGGAATCAACTGCTCTGCTCACCGTCAGATGAGATCCCATCCGAGGCCTGTGATGCCCGCCCCGAGGAACTCGACATCGCTCTGGCGATCGAACGCATCAATGCCGCAACCACGCTTGGGATTCGCAGCATCACGTCGTCGTGGGCTGGGCTTCGCACGTTTGCTCCCGATCGTCAGCCAGTTCTGGGGATGGATCCGGCGGTTCCCGGGTTCTGTTGGATGGTCGGCCAGGGCGGCACCGGGATCACCACATCGTTTGCGTCAGGCCAGGTTGTGGCAGCGGCGGTGCGCGGTGAGGCACTGCCGGGCGAGCTGACCGGCCTCGGTCTCGTTGCTGAGGACCTTGGTCCTCTTCGCCTGGTCGAGTCCTAGCGGGATCGGGCTGGGCGGTACCGTTGCTGGGCATGAGTACTCCTGCCCTGCGACTGGACATCGAAGCGCACGAATCAACGCCGGGCGAACTGGCAGACGCGTTGGTGGCCGAACTGCCCGCCGGCGCCGACGTTGTCGTTCCGATCTCCAACGGCGAACCGGTGAAGCTCCTCGACGCTCTGGAGGATCGAGCGGAGCGGCTGGATGGGATCCGTGTCCACCAGATGCACGCCCTGCGCGACCGGCGCTACCTGCACGGTGCGTTCGCAGGCAAGCTCGATCATGTCTCGTGGTTCCTTTCGCACATCACCCGGCCTGCTTTCCACGACGGTGACGTGCACTTCGTGCCGGCCAACTTCTCCGAAGTGCCACAGCTGCTGATCGAGAAGCGGCCAGCGGTGGTGTTGGCTTCGGTCAGCCCGCCCGACGAGCACGGCTACTTCTCGCTCGGAGTATCCGCCGACTATGCGGCATCGATGATCGGGCTTGTTCCTTTCGTTGTCGAGGTGAACCCGTCGATGCCGAGAACCTCGGGCGGCAATCGACTGCACATCAGCGAAGTGTCCGGTTGGTGCGAAGTCGACACTCCGCTCATCGAGGTGCCGCCGCCGGCGATCAGCGAAGAAGATCGGAAGATCGCCGAGTTCGTCGCCGACCGGATCAATGATCGGGCGACGATCCAGCTCGGCATTGGTTCGATTCCCACTGCCGTCGCCGGTTTCTTGACCGATCATCGCGATCTCGGTGTCCACACCGAGCTGTTGTCGGATCCTATCGTCGACCTCGTCGAGGCTGGCGCAGTCACCGGGCTGTACAAGAACTCCAACCGCGGGCGCATCGTCACGACCTTTGCGCTTGGTACGAAGCGGTTGTACGACTTCTGTGATCGGAACGACCTCGTGCAGTTCCTGTCGGTCGATGAGGTCAACGACCCTCGGAACATCGGAGGCGAGCCGAGCTTCGTCTCCATCAACGCGACCCTCGAGGTCGACCTGTTCGGCCAATGTGCTTCAGAGTCGATTGGTTCCTACTACTGGTCGGGCAGCGGGGGGCAGGCTGATTTCGCCCGCGGTGCCCAGTATTCGGAGGGAGGCGATGGCTTCGTCGTACTCCGATCAACGGCAAAGAAGGGCACGGTGTCCAAGATCGTTCCCAGGTTGAACCCGGGAGCGGTCGTGACCACGCAGAAGAACACGGTCGACAATGTCGTGACCGAATACGGCGTCGCCGAGTTGCGAGGTCGGACACTTGCCGAACGGTCTCGAGCGCTGATCTCGGTTGCTGCCCCTGAGCATCGCGACCATCTGGAAACGCAGGCGGTCGAGATGGGTCTTCTCGGGCGAGGCGCCTGAACGAGCAGCCTTGGTGTCACAAAACAGAAGGAGCCAGCCACCGGAGGGGAGGTGGCCGACTCGATTCCGGAGGTTTCGCCCCCTCGCCGAAGCGAGGAACCCGAGTGATTGACGCTCGAGTGGCCATGAAGTCGCGAAGAAATCTCGAAATTTCGTGTTTGCTCGCCCAGCGACGGCTGGGCTCCGCTAGCAAGGGACGAAGACGCGACCAAACGACGCAGGGAGATCACATGGCAGAGATGGAGTATCGACGGTTGGGGCGGTCCGGGCTGAAGGTCTCGGTGCTTTCCTTCGGCTCGTGGGTGACGTTCAACAATCAGCTCGACACGGGATTGGCGACCGACTGCATGACTGCGGCGCGCGACGCTGGTGTCAACTTCTTCGACAACGCCGAGGCGTACGCCGGCGGCAAGTCCGAGGAGATCATGGGCAAGGTCTTCGCTGCGGAGAACTGGCCGCGTTGGTCATACGTCGTTTCGAGCAAGTTCTTCTGGGGCATCAATGACGATGTGAATATGAAGAACACGCTGAACCGCAAGTACCTGAGCCACGCCATCGACGCGTCGCTCGATCGCTTCGGTCTCGAGTACCTCGATCTCGTGTACTGCCACCGTGCCGATCCGGACACACCGATCGAGGAAACCGTGCATGCGATGAGCGACATGGTGTCGTCAGGCAAAGCGCTCTACTGGGGCACATCGGAGTGGACTGCGGCCGAGATCTACGCCGCGTACGAGATTGCCGAGCGCAAGAACCTCCACAAGCCGGTCATGGAACAGCCCGAATACAGCATGCTTGCCCGCACCAAGGTCGAGACGGAATACGCACGGCTCTACGACGACATCGGACTTGGTCTCACTACGTGGAGCCCGCTCAAGTCTGGAGCCCTCACCGGCAAGTATCTCGACGGGATTCCCGAGGGTTCGCGAGCATCGCTTCCCGGCTACGACTGGCTTCGTGACGGGCTGACCGACGATTCAGTCAACGCCAAGGTGGCCGAGCTCGCCGATGTCGCCGCCGATCTTGGTTGCTCACTCGCTCAGTTGGCGATTGCCTGGTGTGCCACCAATCCGAACGTGTCCAGCGTCATCACTGGAGCGAGTCGGGCCGAGCAGGTCACCGAGAACATGGGAGCGCTCGACGTCATGGCTCAGCTCGATGAAGAAGTCATGGGGCGAATCGACACGATTCTGGGTTGAGCTGGCCTCCCGGCTCCGCCCACCTTCAGCTGGAGGTCGGAGCCGGGAGCTGCTCCACCAATTGGCGGGCGAGCGGGGGGAGTTCCCGTTTCGCCAGCCACACCGCTCG
>CAZYLX010000002.1:0-20341 GCA_964648595.1 uncultured Acidimicrobiaceae bacterium | reverse complement strand
CACCACCCACGCTCCCGACGACCTCAACGTCGGTCGAGTCGAGAACGACCACCTCCTCGTTCCACTGTTGGACGCCGTCCGAATCGCACCGGATCGGCCAATGGCCGCGATTCGAAGCGGTGACGCGTTCGTGGACCGATCCGCGGTGGAGGTTTGGCAGCGCGTGGAGTCTCTGGCTCGAGGACTGATCGCACTCGGAGTCGAACCCGGCGACAGGATCGCGCTCATGTCGTCGACGCGCCTCGAATGGCTCGAAGTCGACCTCGCCGTCAACGCCGCTGGGGCAGCAACGGTCCCCATCTACGACACATCATCCGCCGAGCAGATCGACTGGATCCTGAGCGACAGCGGAGCAAAGGCAATGGTGTGTGAGACCAGCGCGATGCGCGACCTCGTTGCCGCCGACTCACCTTGTGCCCATCTGCTCACCATCGACGACGGCGATCTCGACGTACTGGCCGCCGACGGCGCATCTGTCGACCGAGAAGCCGTGACCCAACGGATCGAGCAGCTCCGCTCTGAATCGGTCGCAACACTGATCTACACATCAGGAACGACCGGTCGGCCAAAGGGTTGTGTCTTGACCCACGGCAATCTTCGCTCGAACGTCCACCAGATCACCGACGCACTCGGTGATTCGATTGGACCTTCGGACACGGCGCTCATCTTCCTCCCGCTCGCCCACATCCTCTCCAAGACCACGGTGGAGTTCGCTCTGGACCGGCGAGTCCGCATCGCGTTCGGCTCATCCATCGCCGAGCTCCCGACCGAGTTCGCGATGGTGAGGCCGACCGTGATCTCCTCGGTGCCGCGGATCTTCGAGAAGGTCTACGCCAAGGCCCAGCACACCGCAGCAACCGAGAAGAAATCACGCATCTTCGAGCACGCAGCAGATGTTGCCAGCCGCTGGTCTCGACAACGAGCAACAGGCGATGTGTCGATACTGACCCGAGTCGAGCACGCTCTCTTCGATCGACTCCTCTATTCCAAGATCAAAGCCGGATTCGGTGGGGAACTCCGCATGGCGTTCTCCGGAGGCGGCCCGCTCGGCGAGCGGCTCTGTTCGTTCTTCGATGGCATCGGCATTCGAATCTACGAGGGCTACGGCCTCACGGAGACCAGCCCGATGTTGACCGTCAACCGGACGGACGGCTGGAGGCCGGGCACCGTGGGGTTGCCGGTCGCCGACACCGAGATCGTCGTCGCTGACGATGGTGAACTGCTCGTTGCCGGGCCTCAGGTATTCAGCGGCTACTGGAAGAACGACAAAGCAACGGCCGAGTCCTTCGACCAGCACGGCCGATTCCGCACCGGCGACATCGGAGAATTCGACAGCGATGGATTCCTTCGGATCACCGGCCGAAAGAAGGAACTGATCGTCACATCTGCCGGCAAGAACGTCGCCCCGCAACCACTGGAAGACAGAATCCGATCCCACCGCCTGGTGAGCCAGGCCATGGTCATCGGAGACAATCAGCCCTTCGTGGCAGCGCTGATCACGATCGACGAAGACGCCATCGTTGATTGGCAGGCGGAGGAAGACCTCGAGAGCCTCCAGCTCAGCGACCTACTGAGTTCTGATGTACTGCTGGCCGAGGTCCAGAAAGCGGTCGATGGCGCGAATGCCTCGGTTTCAAGAGCCGAGTCGATCCGCGAGTTCCGCGTCTTGTCGAGCGATTTTTCATTGGATCGCGGCGAGATGACTCCGACCCTGAAGGTCCGGCGCTTGGTCGTCCAGAAGAACTGGGCACACGTCATCGACACGATCTACACACCGACCCATCGCAGCTGACGACGGACCGAGATCGGGGAGACCGTGAGCCACTCAACAGAGACCGAGTCGAGCCAGCGACTCAATCCGACGGACGCAACCCTGTGGGAGATCCAGCGGGATCCAGAACTGAGAACAACGATTGTTGCACTCGCCGTGCTCGATCGATGCCCGCACTGGGCCGACCTGACTGCGGCAGTCGAAAAGGCCGTGGCGACCATCCCCCGGCTGCGACAACGTGTCGCAGAAGGCCCACTCGGATTGGGTCGCCCTCACTGGGAAGCGTCCGACCCCGACCTCGACTTCCACCTCCGCCGAGCTGCCGTCCCCAGCGCCGGTGGGATGCGGAACGTGCTCGACGTCTGCGGCACCCTGGCCGCCGAAGGCTTCGATCCTGATCGACCGTTGTGGGAGATGGTGCTGATCGACGGATGGGATGCTCAGAGAGCAGCTCTTGTCCTCAAGGTCAGCCACACGCTGACCGACGGCCTCGGTGGCATTGGGTTGTTGGAAGCAATCGGCGAAGAAGGCGCTGCCCCGGCTGGCGGTCGGCACACCAGCGGCACCAGCGACCGCTCTCTGCTCGACACGATGGGACAGCTGGCCTCGCTGCCGGCGCAGGCGGTGTCGGTGGCGCTCACCACGAGCACCCATCCCGTGCGGTCTGTGCGCCAGATCATCGAGGGTGCAGGGTCCGCGGCGCGTCTCGTCAAACCATCCGGTCCACCATTGTCCAGCCTGACCACCGGCCGGGGTGTGGCTCGTTGGACAGGGGTGACGGAGCTTCCGGTCGAACGACTCCGGGCCTCAGCGCATCGTGGCGGCGGAACGATCAACGACGCCTTCATCGCCATCGGGCTCCGAGCGCTCGCCAAGTACCACAGATCGTTCGGAGCACAGGACTCGGCCTTCCGTGTCACGATGCCGATCAGCTTCCGGACAAAATCCGATGGATCAGGCGGCAACCAGTGGACCCCGGCTCGGCTGGTCCTTCGCTCGGATCTCGACGCCCACCCGTACACCGACATGGCCCGTCACAGAGAACGAATCCGGGTGGCACGCGAAGAGCCGTCGGTCGGGTTCAGTCAAACGATGGCAGCCGCCCTGCACGAACTCCCGTCGAGCCTCACCATCGGGATCGTGTCCGGTATGGCGAAGGGCTCAGACCTCGTCATGACAAACGTCGCCGGCCTGACGAAACCACTTCGGATCGCCGGTGCCGCCGTAGAGATCTTGTATCCCTTCGCGCCAGCGACTGGTGCGGCGCTCAACATCGGGCTGATGTCGCACCTCGATACAGCGTGTGTCGGATTCACCATCGATACCACGGCCGTCACACATCCCGAACGTCTCGTTGAGTGTTTCGAAGAACAGGCTGCCGACTTCCTTCGCAGACGCAAGGCGCCGGCTGGGATTGTCCGGGAGTGATGAGAGAAGCCTCGGCGGCTAGCTTTCGACGATGGCCTCAAACGAACCGTCCAGCTGGGACGTCCTCATCGACCGCGACAACCTCCACAACACAACCATCGCCCCCGTCGACCCTCGCCCCCTCCAGGAGGGCGAAGCTCGGCTCGCAATCGACGCGTTCGGCTTGACCGCCAACAACATCACGTACGCGGCGTACGGCGACATGATCGGCTACTGGGGATTCTTCCCGGCAACCTCTGGCGACGACACGACGAACTGGGGCCGCGTACCGGTGTGGGGCTTCGCTGACGTCGTCGAGTCGACCGTTGGAGCGCTCCCGGTCGGTGCTCGGGTCTACGGCTATCTGCCGATGTCCACCGAGCTCATCATCGAGCCGGCCCGCGTCAACGAGTCCGGGTTCTTCGACGCCAGCGCCCACCGGGCCGCGCTTCCTGCCACGTACAACCGCTACTCGTTGACCTCTGGCGATGCCAGTTACTCGGCAGACCTCGAGGATGCTCAGATGCTGCTGCGGCCGCTCTTCTTCACCTCATTCTTGATCGATGACTTCCTCGACGACAACGAGTTCTTCGGTGGGCCGACCGTGATCGCGACAAGCGCGTCGAGCAAAACCGCGTTCGGCACTGCCGAGCTCCTGAGCAAGAGGGAAGGCATTGCCGTCGTTGGCCTGACCTCGCCGGGAAACGTTGAGTTCTGTGAGAGCCTCGGAACCTACGATCGTGTCCTCACCTATGACCAGATCGATCAGCTCGATGCCGAAACACCCTCTGTCTTGATTGACTTCGCAGGCAATCGCCCGGTCATCGTTGCCGTCCACGACCGTCTCGGTGACAACCTGCAGCACTCAGCGACCATCGGCGGCACCCATTGGGATGTGGAAGCGGGAGCCGATCCTCTTGCCGGGCCAGAGCCGACCTTCTTCTTCGCTCCGACCCAGATCGAGAAGCGTCACGCCGAGTGGGGTGCGGCCGAACTCGATGCTCGTCTCGGGACGGCCTGGACCCCGTTCGTCGAGCGGTCGAAGGAGTTGCTGACGGTCGAGCACGGCAATGGGCCGCAAGCTGTCACCGATCGGTTCTTGGAGTTGCTCGACGGGAAGACTCCGCCGTCGATTGCGCACGTGCTCCATCCGTGACCGACCACGCGGTCATCGCGTTCTGGCGTCGGTGCTGTGCTGCCCTCGGCGAATCAGAGGATGCACCGCTGCCTCTCGTCGAGCCGTTCGGCGACTCGCCCGAGCTGGCTGACGAGCTTCTGGGCCTCGTGCTCAACGGCCCGAAACGAGCAACGGCATCGGCAGTTGTCAGATACGAACGTGAGGACCTGCCGGTACCGAAGGTCGGAGACCGCTGGATCGTGCCGGACGGCGCCGCGCAAGCGCGAGCCGTGCTGCAGTCGACAAACGTTCGAATCGGGCCGCTGTCGAGCGTGGATGCGCAGTTCGCTTGGGACGAAGGGGAAGGCGACCGATCTCTGGCCTATTGGGTCGACGTTCACACCCGAGCCTTCCAGCGTTACCTACGAACGATCGGTGTCGAGTTCGATCCGGAGCTTCCAACGGTGTTCGAGCGATTCGAGATCGTCTACGTCGAGAGCAGCAGCGTGGACGGCAGCGGAACACACGGCGAAGCCGGTGAAACACCGACGTGAACGCGGAGACGAGCGTCCCGGTCGAGCTGGCTCTGTGACCGATAAAATCGGTCCCCGTACGCCGGGTCAACGTAGCCGTAGAGGCCGGAACGCCTCGTCTCTTTTACACCCTCGACTCTGATGGATCTCGACGCTCAGCGCAAGGGTTGATCAGATCTCGAGGACGATCGTCACCGGACCGTCATTCACCAGATCGACCGACATCTCGGCCCGGAAGGTACCCGTTGCGACGTCGACACCTCTCTCGGTCAGTTCGGAGACCACGCGCTCGATCAGGGGCTCCGCATGTTCGGGGCGGGCAGCGGCCATGAAGCTCGGTCGATTGCCCCTGCTGGCATCGCCGTAAAGGGTGAACTGGCTGACGATCAACACCTGGCCGCTCTCATCGACGACGGAGCGATTCATCTTCCCGTCGCCGTCTTCGAACACGCGGAGCTTCCAGAGCTTGTCTGCCAGCTTGATTGCCTCCGTCTCGGTGTCATCGTGCGTGACGCCGACCAACACACAGAGTCCAGCGTCGATCGCGCCGACGACCGTGCGGTCGACCGAAACCGATGCTCGTTCGACTCGCTGGATCACTGCCCGCATCTCATCAGTGTGCCGCCCGACAACGCTGAACGACTCGTCCAACCGCCGCCCGCTCCCGACCGGGAGGCCGGGAACTCCCCCTAGCCTTACAGCGTTGTGGATTCGGCGTCTCGAGCCGACGTCGCCGGAAAGAGAGCAATGACCACCCACCCAGACCCCGAAGCACCGCTGCGGCTGGCCTACCTCTCCTACCGATCGAAACCAACGGTTGGCGGCCAGGGCATCTACACCCGGCACCTCACGAAGGCGCTTGCCGATCTCGGCCATCAGGTCGAGGTGTTCTCCGGGCAGCCGTATCCCGAGCTCGACGAACGCGTCGGTTTGACCAAGTTGCCGAGCCTCGACATCTTCAACGACGCCTATCCCGGCCGCTTCCCGGCCTATTGGGAGATCAAGTCCAAGGCCGACATTCTCGAGCTCGCTACCTTCAGCACCGGCCAGTTCCCCGAACCGTTGGCCTTCAGCTACCGGGCGCTGCAGGTGATGAAAGAGCGAGCGTCGGAGTTCGACCTCGTCCACGACAACCAATGCTTGGGGTACGGCATCCTCGGGATCGACAAGCTCATCCCAACGCTCGTGACGCTCCATCACCCGATCACCGTCGACCGTCGACTCGAAATGGACGCCGCTGCGAACTGGCGGAAACGTCTCAGCATTGGCCAGTGGTACGGCTTCGTGAAGATGCAGAGCCGCGTCGCCAAGCGCATGCCCCGCATCGTTGTTGTCTCGGAGAACTCGATCCAGGACATTCACACCGATATGGGTGTCGACCTCGATCGCATGCGCCTCGTTCACGTCGGCGTTGATCCCGATCTGTTCAAGCCGATCCCTGGCGTCGAGCGAATTCCGGGCCGTCTCATCACGACGGCGTCGGCCGACGTCGAGCTGAAAGGCCTCAAGTTCCTACTCGACGCGATGGCCAAGCTCCGGACCGAACGCGACGTCAGCCTCACGGTCATCGGCCGAGCCAAGCCGGGGGGCCCATCAGCTGAGATGATCGAACGACTCGGGCTCACCGAGCATGTTCAGTTCGTCACGGGCGTGCCGGACCAGCGAATCGTCGAGCTCTACGCCGAATCTGAGCTCGCGGTCGTCCCGTCGCTCTACGAAGGCTTCTCCCTGCCCGCCATCGAGGCAATGGGTTCGGGAACACCGCTTGTCGCCACCGACGGCGGAGCACTTCCTGAGGTCACCGGTACCGACGGCGAGACCGTCCTGCGTTGCAAGGCCGGCGATGTCGACTCATTGCGGGTTGCGCTCGAGCGGGGCCTCGACAATCCGGAGCTGCGAGCCAAGATCGGTGCCGCCGGCCGAGCGCGGGCAAGCGAGCTTTACACCTGGCGCCAGACCGCCGTGCGCACCGTTGAGCAGTATCGAGAAGTGATGGAGATGCGAGCGTTCGACGCACGTTCTGCCGTTGCGCAAGGAGACCGCTGATGCTCACCGTCGACTACGACCGTCTTGCGCTCGAGCCCAGCATGCGGGTGCTCGATCTCGGGGCCGGCTTCGGTCGCCATGCGTTCGAGACTGCCAGGCACGGAGCATCGGTTGTGGCAGCCGATCTGGCGTTCGATGAAATGAAGTCCACGCAGGACACGTTCGCTGCAATGTTCGTCGAAGGAGATCTGCCGCCCGGCATCACCACCGTCACTGTCCAAGCCAACGGGTTGACCCTCCCGTTTGCTGATGGCAGCTTCGACCGCATCATCGCCAGCGAAGTCCTCGAGCATGTGCCCGATGATCTCGGAGTGATGCAAGAGCTTTTCCGCGTTCTGGCCCCAGGGGGCCGCCTCGCCGCAACCGTGCCGGCCCAACTCCCCGAACAGGTCTGCTGGTGGATCAACGACGCCTACCACGCGCCGAAATCGGTCGGTGGCCATGTGCGGATCTACGGCCAGCCCGAGTTGCGCATGAAGCTCCAATCGGTTGGTTTCGAACCGGGTGATTCCCACCGAGCTCATGCGCTCCACAGCCCCTACTGGTGGCTCAAGTGCGCGGTCGGCCTCGACAATGAGGACAACTTCCTCGTGAAGCAGTACCTGAAGCTGCTTACCTGGGACATCGTCGAGGCCCCAATGCTCACTCGCACTACAGAACGACTGTTGAACCCCGTGCTCGGCAAGTCCATCGTGGTCTATGCCGACCGGCCAGCCGTCGTCGACCTCGCAACAACCGAGGCAGAACCCGCGCTGGCAAACGCGTGATGCAGGTTCCTCACGTCGAGGGCCTGCTGACAACGGCAGACGTCAAGTTGTCAGCGGAGAGCATCGTCGAGCTCCAACTCCCGAGCGGGATGATCGAGTGGTATCCAGGCGGCCACGCCGATCCGTGGAACCACGTCGAGACCGCAATGGCCCTGAGCACGTGCGGTTTCATCGACCAAGCAGAGTTGGCCTACGGCTGGCTGGCCGACATCCAGCGGCCCGATGGCAGCTGGCACAACTACTACACCGCTGACGGCATCGAGGACTCAAAACTCGACTCCAACTGCATTGCGTACATCGCCGCCGGCGTATGGCACCACTGGCTGGCCACCGGCGATCGCAACTTTCTCGAGCAGTACTGGGACGTCGTCGAACCGGCGATCGAGTTCGTACTCGATCTGCAGACCAAGCGAGGCGAGATCATCTGGGCCCGCCACCCAGAGGGCAAGCCGTGGACCTACGCGCTGCTGACGGGCTCGTCCTCGATCTGCCACAGCCTGCGGTGCGCGAGCTGGATTGCGGAAGAGATCGGGAAGGAACGACCGCATTGGGTTGAGGCCCGGGACCGGTTGGCAAACGTCATTGCCCTGCAACCGAACGCTTTCGAGCCCAAGGCTCGATGGGCGATGGACTGGTACTACCCCGTGCTCACCGGTGCGATCGTCGGCGACGATGCCCGCAAGATGCTGTCCAAGGGCTGGGACACGTTCATCATGCCGGGCAAGGGTGTGCGGTGTGTTTCGGACCGTCCGTGGGTGACCGCGGCCGAGACCTGCGAGTGCGCGATAGCCCATCTGGCGGTGGGTGAACGGGCGACCGCCCAGACCATGTTCACGTGGGTGCAGGCACTTCGCGATCGCGATGGCAGCTACTTCACGGGGATGGTGTTCCCCGAGCTCGTGCACTTCCCCGACAACGAGCGCAGCGCCTACACCGCAGCCGCGGTCATTTTGCTGGCCGACGCCCTCCACGGCGTCAACGCCACCTCGAACCTCTTCACCTCCCACGAGTAACCGCTCGCACTGGCAAACCCCGGGATGTTGTGAGCGCTAGCGAGCAACTCCAGGTACGCCGCAGGCGTACACCCGGGATGTTGTGACCCTCAGTTTCGACCCTCTCAGCCCCCGGTTCAGCTCGGTATGGGGCCCGAATCCGAGCGATGACGTATCGTCATTCCATGCGTATCGGAATCAATGGCTCCGGCCTGCTCGCCCGTCCCGACATCGGCACTATCACTGCCGACATCGCCGCCATGGAGGCTGCCGGTTTCGACTCCTACTGGCTCGCCCAGACGGGCCTGGTCGACGCGCTCACCGCGCTCGCCCTCGCCGGCCCTGGCACGTCCAACATCACACTCGGCACGGCCGTCGTTCCCACGTGGCCTCGGCACCCTCAGGCATTGGCGGCACAGGCACTGACAACGCAGGCAGCCACCAACGGCCGAACTGTGCTCGGCATCGGTCTCGGCCACCAGATGTCGGTCGAAGGCAATTGGCGCATGAAGTGGGAGAAGCCGATTCGCCACATGCTCGACTACCTCAACGTGCTTCAGCCGCTACTCGAAGAAGGCAAAGCCGACGTCACCGGTGACGTCTGGAGCTTCTTCGGTGAATTCGCCCGCCCAACACACCGACCCCCGGCCGTCATGCTCGCTGCCCTCGGTGACCAGATGCTCAAGATCGCCGGCAAGCGGACCGACGGCACGATCCTGTGGTGCGTTGGCCCAAAGACCCTCGAGCAGCAGATCGTGCCGAAGATCAACGAGGCAGCCGCTGCTGCAGATCGCCCGACCCCATCGGTGGTGTGCAGCCTCCCGGTCTGGGTCACCGATGATCCAGTCGCGGCGCGAGCCACCGTCGCCAAGACTCTCACGATCTATGGCCAGCTCCCGTCCTATCGAGCGATGCTCGACATCGAGGGCGTCGACGGCCCGGCCGACATCTCGCTGATCGGCAGCGCAGAAGAGGTCCGCGAAGGCATTGCGACCATTGCCGCATCGGGTGCCACGGACTTCACCGCCGTCATCCCAACCCCGGACCCTGACGAGCGAGCCCGCACGATCGAGGCCTTGGCCGGCTAGAACTCCTCGAGAAATGCCGCGATCGCGTCGTTGACGACGTCGGGGTGACTCATATTCGGGGCGTGGGCTGCACCCTCGACCTGCACGAACCCACGGCAGTCTGGCAACGCATCTGCCACTGCGGCTCCGTGATCAAGCGGGATGGCAACGTCAGCGGTTCCGTGAATCACCAGGGCCGGACACGTGATGTCCCCCAATCGGTCAGAAACGTCGTCGCGGCTCAGGAGTGTCTGCCCTGTGATGTCGAGCGGGCTACTGCCTCGCCGGGCTCGCCACTTCGGAATCCATTCAGCAGCAAGCTCTTCGGTGCCCGGGATCATGCCGGCGACCCCTTGCATCACTGCCTCGAAGGCCTCATCGTCGTCACCAGTTGGCGCGGCGAGCATGCCTACATAGCCCTCGAGCACCTCTGGCGGATCGACAGCGGCATCCGAATCGATCAAGACGATGGCCCTCACGCGGTCAGGGTGAGCCAGCGCTCCTCGCAGCGAGAGGAAGCCTCCTTATGACATGCCGACCCACACCGCCTTGTCGATTCCACAGGCATCGAGGAGCGCAGCGGCGTCATCGGCTGAGGCCCAGTAGCTGAAGTGTTCTGGCGCGCGTGTGTCACCGAACCCCCGCTCGTCCCATCGGATGCATCGGTACGAATCGCCGAAGCGTTCAGCCTGGGCGTCGAACATCGTGTGGTCCATCATGAAACCGTGGCTGAAGATGATCGCTGGTCCATCGCCACCGCTGTCTTCGTAACGAATCGGGATGCCGTTGACCTCTGCTGTTGCCACGCTAGGCGAGAGGCCTGAACGCTGCAGGGCGACGGCGCAACCGGGGGCTGAGGGGGTCGAAACTGAGGGTCACAAACCCGGGGTTCGCCTGCGGCGTACCTGGAGTTGATCGCTGCGCTCACAACATCCGGGTTTGGTGAGCGCTGGTGTTCAGGGGTGGCGTTGGAGGAGCCGCAGGGAACCGGTGGCGCTCCATTCCTCGAAACGGCCGGAGGTCAGAGCCGGTAGATAGATCTGCTCGTATGGCGGGCGCCCGCCGTCGGCTGGATCAGGGAACACATCGTGGATCGCGAGAAACCCACCGGGTGCGACATGTGGCGTCCAGAGCTCGTAGTCGAGCCGAGCCGGCTCTTCTCCGTGGCCCCCATCGATGAACAGCAGCGACAACGGCGTCGCCCACGACCGAGCGATCCGCGGCCCATCGCCAACAACCGCGACGATCACGTCCTCGAGCCCAGCATCGAACACCGTTCGGCGAAAGATCGGAAGTGTGTCCATTCGTCCGGTCGCGGGATCGACCAGATCCGACTCGTGATGCTCCCACCCGGCCTGATTCTCCTCCGAGCCGCGGTGGTGGTCGACACAGAAAAGAGTGCTGTCCCCGCGAGCCTGCACGGCGGCGCCCAGGTAGCAAGCCGACTTGCCGCAATAGGAACCGACCTCGAGCATCGGCCCGGACGGGGCATCCGTGGCGGCCTGCCACAACGCCAGACCCTCGTCGGGAGGCATGAAGCCGCGGGCCTCCTCGGCGAACCCTCGAGCCTCCGCCGGCATCGCGACAGCTCCCCCAGAGCGGGCCCCCGCCGAAGGCTGCTCGCTCACGCCCCGACCTCGTCGAGAGTCTTTGCTGCTCCGCCGAAGAGGCGATCGAGCAGGAAGAACTTGGCGACCCACACGATGAAATAGCCAACGAAGCTCGCGAGATTGACAGCAAGACCGGCGCCGAACGCCCGATCGGCGCCGGCAGCCATGAGCGTGGACACAACCAGACCAGCAAACGTGATTGCCCAGAACGGCAGAACCTGACGACGCATGTCATGGCGACCGTCGACTTCCCACACCCAGGCTCGACTCAAGAGGTAGGCCGGCACCGACATGACTACTGCCGCGAATGCGTTGGCCACACCTCCCGACCATTCCCAGACGCTGTTCGCCACATACAACAGCCCTTGATGACCGGTGAAGTTGAACGCAGAGACCAACAGGTAGCGGGTCGCCATCTTGCCTCTCGTCGCCGCGAGGTCTGCTGTTGCAATGGGCACCGCCCAAGGCTATCTGGGCAATCTCCAGCATTCGGCGACCAGCGCCGTCGCGTACAGCCACAATGGATGCATGTCCTCACTGCCCGTCGACGATCTCCTCGACCTGCTCGACCTCGAACCGATCGAGCAGAACCTGTTCCGAGGACAGAGTCACGACGAGAAGCGCCAGCGAGTTTTCGGCGGGCAGGTTGCCGGGCAAGCGCTCGTCGCGGCCACTCGCACCGTCGACACCGGCCTCGTCCACTCCCTCCACGCCTACTTCCTCCGGCCTGGGGACCCGACCATCCCGATCCTCTATGAGGTCGAACGAATTCGCGATGGACGATCGTTCACCACCCGTCGGGTCGTCGCCATCCAGCACGGCCAAGCCATCTTCCATCTCTCGGCTTCGTTCCATGTTGCGGAAGAGGGCATCGAGCATCAGAGCCCCCCGGCCGCCGACCTTCCGGCTCCCGAAACCCTTCCAACATTCCGGGAACGCAACATCGAGCACCGCGAACAGCTCGGCGAGTGGTACACCCGGCCACGCCCGATCGACACTCGCGTCGTCCCGAGCCGCGACGGGGACCTCGAACACTTCATCTGGATGCGAGCGGACGGCACACTGCCCGACGACATCGTCGTCCATCAGTGCGTCCTCACCTACGCATCCGACATGACACTCCTGGACAACGTCATCCGTCCTCACGGACTCACGTTCACCGATGGCACCATGATGGTGGCCAGCCTCGACCACGCGATGTGGTTCCACCGCCCCTTCCGGGCGGACGAGTGGTTCCTCTACGCCCAGGACACACCCACCGCCTCGGGTGCCCGCGGCCTGGCACGCGGTCAGATCTACCAGAATGGTGCGTTGGTGGTTTCGGTCGTACAGGAAGGTCTGGTTCGCCAGCTCATACAGTGACACCGGCGACCACCGGATCGAGAGCGGACCACAGTGGTGATCCGATGAGAGGCGACCAGCTGTGACCAACCGAGGCGGAAAAGAGCGGACGCTCTTCTGCATGACCGTGCTGATCATGGTCGCGGCCTCCTGTTCGATTCCATCCTTCGAGGAGCGTCAAGCTGCACTCGACGAGCAGGACGAACAGGAGACCACTGAGCCGGAGATCCTTCTCGGCGATGCTCAAGAGCTCGTCCGAGGACCGGTGATGCTCGACGCAGTACCCGAGAGCGAATTGGATGACCCAGCATGGGGTGACCTGCAACTTCAGGCGGTCGTCATTGCCCAATACGACGAACCCATCTCGCTGAAGGATCGATCCGGTAGCAACGACCTCTACGTTGCGCAGCGCAACGGCATCATCCGCCGCATACAACGGACATTCAACAGGAACGGTAGCGAGCGGATCACCGCGGACACCCGTGTCGTCCTCGACCTGTCGGCGAACGTGTCGACCAGTGGCGAGCAAGGTCTGCTCGACATCGAGTTCTCCCTCGATGGCCGGCTCCTGTACGTCAGCTACACCGATCTCGACGGCACATCGGTTGTTGCCGAGTACGACATCGCCAGAAGCAACCAGGCCAATGCGAGCTCCGCCCGCGAACTCCTTCGGGTCCCACAACCGGCCAGCAACCACAACGGCGGAAGCCTGACAATGGGTGCCGATGGCTTCTTGTATGTCGGGCTTGGCGATGGCGGGGGCAGTGGCGATCCCGATGGCAACGGACAGAACACCGACACGTTGCTCGGAACCGTTCTCCGTATCGACCCGATCGCAACGGAAACATCGGCCTACTTGATCCCCGATGGCAATCCCTTCGTCGAAGCTGGCGGCCGTCCCGAGATCTTTCTCTACGGTGTACGCAACCCGTGGCGCTTCTCGTTCGACCTTGCGACGGGAGACATGTGGATCGCCGATGTCGGGCAGAATGCGTTCGAAGAGATCAACCATCTGACCGCGAGCGACGGATTTGGCAGCGGCGCCAACCTGGGCTGGAACGCCCTCGAAGCTTTCGACTCCTTCGAGGGCGGGCGTCCACCCGAGGACGTCACCGTGCCGATCTTTGCTTACGCCCACGAAAACGGCCGATGCTCGGTCACCGGCGGCCACGTTTACCGAGGAGAGGTCATCCCGCTCCTCGGCGGCGTGTACGTGTTCGGCGACTACTGCACCGGCGAGGTCTTCGGGTTGGAGCCAGCGTCGGAGCCACTGGTTCGGCCGCTCTCGTTCACCGCACCGGAGGATCAGCTCGTGTCGATCGGGCAGGGCCCAGACGGCGAGCTCTACCTGGTGCTCTCGGGCGGTGAGATCTCCCGGGTCCAACCCGGAGCGGTCGAGGCCGAATAGCGACGGCGATATCATCTTCTTGCGCTATCGAACACATGTTCGATAGCGTTCGGGAATGACTCCACCAAGCGACAAGGCCGCAACCCCATCAGGCCCAGCACCAAGCGAGCCATCGACTCGCCCCTCCACCGTCGAAGAGTGGGAGCAAGTCCGCCGATCAGTGGCGATGTTGCCGCCGGGGGCATGGGCCATGCGTCGCGAGCAGGCCCTCCATTCGCTTGGCACGCTCCTCGCGATGCTACGGAGCACGCCCAGGCGCTAGTAACGTTACCCCGATGAGTGGCTCCGACCCGTCGCCGCTCGGTGGCGACCAGTCGTTGCTCATCGACGGAGCTTTCAACGTCCGAGACATCGGCGGATACCCGACAGCGGGTGGTGCACGAGTCTTACCGCGCCGACTTCTTCGATCAGCGTCTCTCGATGCGCTGACCGAGCAAGGAATCCGCGAGCTCCAGACATTACAGCTCCGCACCGTGCTCGATCTTCGCTCGCACGATGAGGTCAGGACGCACGGGACGTTCCCGGTCGATCAGATGCCGGTTCGGTGGGAGCACCTGCCGTCGCAGATCGCCCCACCTTCCGGCGACGACGAGAAGAGCCGTCGAATCCGAAGCCACCCCGATCCGATGTCGCCGATGTACCAGGAGATCATGCAGACGAGTGGCTCCGAGTTCGCTCGTGGCCTCCGTATCCTCGCCGACTCGGCCAACCATCCAGCCATCGTCCACTGCACTTCCGGCAAGGACCGGACCGGGTTGTTCGTTCTGGTGCTCCACCTCGTGGTCGGCGTCTCGCTCGAGGATGCCCTCGCTCACTATCACCAGGAGCAGGCAACGACCGATCGGGCCATGGCCGACATGCTCGCCCGATACCCAGAGATGGCCGAGATGCCCTCGGCGAAGATGGAACGCATGGCGGGAACCAACCGTCGCTGGGTGACCGGTGCCCTGGCCTCCATCGGCGGCGAGCAAGCCCTTCCGGAGTGGCTTGCACAGCACGGTTGCGATCAACACGTGCAAGCCAGTCTGCGATCCTCGTTCGTCGAAGTCTGAGCTTCGATCGGCGCACGATCGAGGTCGGACCCTAGGAGAGCTCGAAGCGGTAGACGTTCGTCGAACGCTGCACGAAGCCGATCCGCTGGTAGAGCCGGTTCGCTGCCTCACGGCTCGGCCGCGAGGTCAGGTCGACGGTGGTTGCTCCCGCCTGACGAGCCCGATCGAGGGCTGTCTCGTTCAGCGCACGACCGACACCCAGCCCACGAGCTTCACCGTCGACGACAACGTCCTCGATCCACGCCCGCACCCCGGTGGGAATCCGGAACAGAACCAGCGTCAGCAGGCCAACGATCGCTTCGTCGTGCTCTGCCGCGAACAAGATCGACGCATCGGAATCGATCATCTCGATCACCTCATCGCGGCTGGGCGGCGGATTGGATGACGAAAGCTGTGGGATCAGATGGACGAACGCTTCCATGAGCGCATCGCTGACTTCGGTGATTTCGGTGACCTGCACGGCGACAGTATGGCAGTCACGGCATCCGCCGAGGGGGCCCAGCTTCGAGACACGGCCGATTGCCGGCTACCCCGGCCGGGAAGCGCCGAGCAGACCGCAAGGAAGACGATTCAACCACCGCGTGTCTGACCGATAGCCTCCAGGGGTGTCTCACGTTCGCTGGATGACCGAGCCCCCCACCCTTCGCAACCCGATGCTCATCATGGCCTTCGAGGGTTGGAATGATGCTGGCGACGCAGCGACAACGGCCAGCGATCATCTCGCCGAACGATTCGGCGCCGACGCGTTCGCAACCATCGATGCCGAGCCGTTCTTCGACTTCTCGACGAACCGCCCCATGGTCCGGCTGGATGGCGACGGTCAACGACAAATCGACTGGCCATCCAATGAGTTCCGGGCTGCCCTCCTGCCCGATGCCAAGCGCGACGTCATCATTCTGACCGGTGCCGAGCCGCAGCTGAAGTGGCGGACCTTCTCACAGCAGATCGTCGAACTGGCGAAGCAACTCGAGGTCGGTTTGGTGGTCACCCTTGGAGCGCTCATCGCTGACGTCGCCCATTCGAGACCGATCACCGTCTACGGCACCAGCCACGACCAGGCACTCTGCGAGCAGCTCGAGTTGGAGCCGTCGACGTACGAGGGCCCGACCGGCATCGTTGGTGTGGTCCACCACGAGCTCCAAGCAGCAGACCTCGCGTCGATGTCGCTGTGGGCAGCGGTGCCGAGCTACGTCCCTCACGCACCATCGCCGAAGGCCGCCCTTGCGCTGGTCGAACGCGTTGGCGACATTCTGAACACACCAACCGTCACGTCGTCGCTGGTGAGCCAAGCAGAGGACTACGTCAGCCAGATCGACTCGCTGGTTGCAGACGACGACGAGACGGGCGCATACGTTCGACAGATCGAAGAGCAGTACGACGCATCCATGCGTCCAGAATCGACAGCCGAACTGATCGAAGAACTCGAGGAGTTCCTGAAAGATCAGTGATGTCGTGAAGCGCCCGGCGACCTGATGGTGCGGCTCGTTCAGTGCGCGCCTCGTTCAGTGCGCGCCTCGCCACACCGGCTGGCGCGGAAGGTCAAAGCTGGTGGTGACCTCGCGGCCCTCGATCGCGTCGAAGGCGAGATCGATCCATCGATCCACGCTGGCCAACGGGCTGGGCAGGGTCTCTCGCGTGAACCATCCAACGTCGAGGCACTCCTGCGGGTGTGCAGCCAGTTCGCCGCCAACGGCACGACAATGGAAGACCAGCGAGTACAGCGGCAACCGAGTGAAGCCGAGTCGAAGTCCATCGAGAATCGCCAAGGGCTGGACCACCTCGCAATGGATGCCGGTTTCTTCCAGCACCTCCTTCACCGCAACCTCGGCCGGCGAATAGCCGATGTCGGCCCACCCGGTTGGATAGAGCCAGACACCGGAGTCTGAGCGCTGTATCAATAGCAGGCGACCGTCATCGTCCCCAACAACCGCTCCGATGGCCACCTTGGGCGTGGCGTAGCCAGCAACGCCGCTGCCGATGATCTTCATCCATTCCGCTCGATGCCGAGGGGCATCGGCCGGACCAGCGGCGACCGCCGCTTTGATGTCGGACGCAACCTCGAGGATCTCTTCGTAGCGTTCCCGTTCGTAGGTGCTCTCGGTGAAGCCGAGACCGGTACGAGCGATCCCGGCCAACGCCTCAGACCAGCGAACCAGTTCGAGCGCATCGATGGTCACCAGACTCGACGGTTCCGCGCCATCACCGGCAACGACGTCACCAGCAGCGGCGTCACCGACGGCCGTATCATCGCTCACGACGATCTCCATTCATTCAACGGGGCCCATCGAATCCATGATGGCGAGTTCCAACTCGGCCAAGACGCCCGGATCCTCGATCTTGCTGCCGAGATGGTCGCACACGTAGAAGCTGTCGACAGCTTCGGGGCCCAGTGTCTGGACGCTGGCACTGCGAATGTTGAGCCGAAACTCGGCGAGTGCTTGGGTCAGCCGGAAGAGCAGGCCGATGGTGTCGGGTGCATGCACATCGAAGACGGTGGCCACGTCGGAGATCCCGTTGTCGACGGTCACACGCCGCTGCACGGGCTCGGCCGAGAGCCGACGCCGGTACCGCTGGTATTGGACGGCCCGCTCGTTCACGCGGGCCGAAAGGGCGAGCCGTCCGTCGAGCGCGGTGTTGATGTTGGCAATCACTCGCTCCCAGCCGATCCCATGACCATCGCTGTCGTTCACGGTGAACCGGCTGCACGCCATGCCGTCGTCGGCAGAGTACGCGGCGGCGTCCAGCACGTCGAGGCCGTTGAGAGCGAGAACAGCAGACACACGTCCAAACATGCCGGGGGCGTCGTGGTCCACCACGGTCACGACGTTGCGGGATGCGTTGATCGACCGCTCCCCTGTTGCCATATCGGCCAACACGTCGTCTGGCGGGAAGTCCGGCGTGACATCCTCGAGCTTGCCGCCCTGGATGAGATGACACGCCCGATCGACCAGCTCGGACACGAGGCCGGCCTTCCACGTGTTCCAGACTGACGGACCCGTTGCCACGGAGTCTGCCTCGGTGAGCGCTCGCAGCAGACGAAGGAACGGCACCGACCGACCAGCGGCGGCCACGGCGCGAATTGTCCCACCGTCGGAGATGTCCCGGCGAACGGCCACGTCGGACAACATCAGGTGGTAGCGACACAAGTCGACGAGAACAGCCACATCAGCGGAGGCAAACCCCATCCGTTCGCCAATGACGGCAATCTTCTCCATGCCGACCTCGGTGTGGTCACCGGGATAGCCCTTGCCGATGTCGTGGAGGAGCGCGCCGATGACAAGAAGGTCTGGGCGATCGACCTCGTCCGCGAGCGCGCTGGCATTCGCTGCCGCTTCGCAGAGATGACGATCCACGGTGAAAGTGTGCAACACGTTGCGCTGTGGTTTGGCCCGTACCGAAGCCCACTCGGGCAGGAGTCGAACCATCAGGTCGAATTGGTCGAGGTCCTCGATCACCTCGATGGCCGCCCTCCCTGCGAGGAACAGCTGCGCAAACAGCGTGCGCGCTTCCTCGGACCACGGCTCCTGCAGCGTCTCGCCGTGGTCGCGAAGCCGCTGGAGCGTGGAACGCCCGAGCATCTTTCCGGTGCGAGCCGCCAACTCCGCGGCCCGGAGCGTCAACAGCGGATCGCTGTCAGGCGTGATCTCATCCCGCAACTCGATCTGGTCGTCCCGCAACTCGAACTGAGCGGTCAGGAGCTGCAGCGGAAGGCCGGGCCAGCGGTAGGAGTGGCGTCGTCTCCACCGGACCCACACTTCATCGCTGTGCCATGCCGTTCGACGACCCGCCGACGCCAGCTCGAGCATGAGCTCCTGCCCGTTGCCGAACCCCAGCGCATCCGCGACCGCATCCTGATCATCGAGCGTGAGCGTGTCCGTTGCCCGATTCGCCGTCCGGTGCAGCTCGACCCTGGCCGCCATGAGCAGCTCCGCCTGCGGGGCCAACTCAGCCAGTTCAACGGCGGCGAAGCCAGGATCAGCTCGATCTGCCCACCGCATGGCATGAAGATCACGAAGGCCGCCCCGCCCGTTTTTCAGCTCGGGCTCGATGGTGAAGGACACGTCGCCGTAGCGACGATGACGAGCCTCGACCGAAGTCGCCAGAAGCTCGAGGAACTCCCCAGATTTCTTCGACCACAGCTTCTCGGTCCCGGCCTCCAGCTGCTCGTGAAGAACAGGGTCGCCGGCGATCAGGCGGAGGTCGAGCAGAGCCGTGGCCCGGTCGAGTTCACTCTTTGCCCCCTCGAGGGTTTGGTCGACAGTCCCCACGACGTGTCCGAGCTTCAGACCCCGGTCCCACACCGGGTACCAGAGACGCTCGGCCAGAGCCTGGATGTCTTTGCGCTTCTTGTGGTGGATCAGGATCACGTCGAGATCGCTGAAGGGCCACAACTCGCCGCGGCCATATCCGCCAAGAGCAAGGAGCGCGACGCCATCGAGATCATCGGTGGCGGCAGTCATCAATTCGGCGAACCAAGCATCAGCAGCGTCAGCATGAGCTCGGCAGTAGGCGGCGCCCCGCAGGTCCGGAGCCTCCAAGAGCAGGTTCAGGTTCTTGGCCATGGGCTTGTCTATCTGCTCTTTCCTGATGGCGGCGGGACTGCACTCTCCAGCAGCTCGGGAAGCCGTCGGAAGAAGATCGATCGGGCCATGACCTCGTCATCACTCACTGAATCATCCCCTCTGCGCGTCGCCGCTGCAGATGGATGTGGGCCTTGGCCGCCCCCCACGACAATCCTGCCAGGTGCAGGTCGGGGTGGATGTCGGAAAAGGCTCCCGGCGTGAGATCAAACTGGTCGTCGGGAAAGAGTCGCTGTGCATCTGGGTCGCGTTGCACGGTCTCGACAGAACGAGCGGCGAGGTAACGAGTCATCGGTGCGACCAATGAGCGAACAACAGCCAGCGGATTGGTGTCCTGCCCATCGATGTCGGCTCGGAGCAGGAGTGTGACCCGCTCGAGGGTCGCCTCGATCTCATCGTCGAGTTGCTCGATCTCAGCATCGGATTCCACCGGCTCGCCGTCAGCGGCGGCGAGCCGTTCGTTGATTGTCCGTTCGACCCAGCCCGGAAGGCGTTGCGTGAGGCCGCGGATCAAGTCCTCAGCGTACCCAGCGAGTCTCTCCTCGTCAGTTGGTGTCGAAGTCACTGCTCACAGCCTGCCGGATCGAAAGCTCGATTCGACGACGCTTCCGATCGACACTGAGCACCTTGGCCCGCACGACCTCACCGGG
>CAZYLX010000001.1:0-22446 GCA_964648595.1 uncultured Acidimicrobiaceae bacterium | reverse complement strand
GAAGAGCAGGCGGCCATCGATGACATCGCTCACCCGCTGAGCCCACCAGCGCGGGAGCACCGCGCCACCACCGAAGTACGCCGCGATCAGCACCGCTATGCCGACAACGAGGAAGAGCAGCCGCCGACCGAGCCTGCGCTCGCCCCCGTTCGCCGCCGTGCCCGGTCGGCCCGTTTCGTCAACCGCGCCAACCGTGTCGTTCATGCCCGAGAGTGTGCCCGAGATCGGAGGAGGTCGCAGACCATCTGTCGCAGACCACTTGCCGCATACGACGTGACGACTGCGGTGGATGCCGTTCGAGAATGGCCGGGCAGGGAAGACGCCGGTCTGGGCTGAGCGGCAACTCCCGTGAAGGCAACTCCCTAGACTCCTGGGATGGCGCTCCACTTGGATTCTCACCCGTCATTCACCGGCCGCACCGGGCCTGTCTTGATCATCGTTGCCGACGGCGTGGGCGTCGCCCCGGAAGGCCCCAGCAACGCCGTCACCGAGGCCGCGACTCCAACGCTCGACCTTCTCGAAACCAGCGCCTTGGCAACTGAGCTGGCGGCCCACGGTCCAGCGGTTGGCCTTCCGTCCGATGACGACATGGGCAACAGCGAAGTCGGCCACAACGCCCTCGGAGCCGGCCGGATCTTCGATCAGGGCGCGAAGCTGGTGAACGCCGCCATTCGAGACGAGTCCATCTTCGCTTCCGAGGTCTGGCGCACCGCCGTCGAACAGGGCCGCTCGGGAACCCTGCATTTCGTTGGGCTGCACTCCGACGGGAACGTGCACTCCCACACCGCACATCTCTACGCCATGCTCCGCAAGGCAGCAACCGAAGGTGTCTCGAGCGCGGCCGTCCACATTCTCCACGACGGTCGCGACGTCGACGCCCGATCCGCCCTCACCTACATCGAGCAGACCGAGGCCGTGCTGGCCGAAATCAACGAATCGGCAGAGCACAACGACTACCGAATCGCGTCTGGTGGCGGCCGCATGACGATCACCATGGACCGCTACGAAGCCGACTGGTCGATGGTCGAGCGGGGGTACCACTGCCATACCCACGGCAACGGTCAGCCGTTCGAATCAGCGGCCGAAGCGGTCGAGACCATGTATGCCGAGGCCGACGAACAGGGCCTCTCCACCGGCGATCAATACCTCGGCGAGTTCGTTGTCGTGGATGACGAAGGCACCCCAGTTGGTGCAATGAGCGACGGCGACGCCGTCATCTTCTTCAACTTCCGAGGTGACCGAGCAATCGAGATCTCGCGGGCGTACGAAGAAGCTGACTTCGATGCGTTCGACCGAACAGACGACACCGACCCAGAGCACCCTCGAGACCATCCCGAGGTGTTCTACGCCGGGATGCTCCAGTACGACGGCGACGCCTTGATCCCAAAGCAGTTCCTGGTCGACCCACCGGTGATCGACCGCACCATGGGCCAATACTTGTGTGCCGAAGGCGTGCGGAGTTTCGCCATCAGCGAAACCCAGAAGTTCGGGCACGTCACGTACTTCTGGAACGGCAACCGGTCGGGCTACATCGATGAAGACCTCGAGACCTACGTCGAGATCCCGTCCGACAACGTCGAGTTCAACCAGACACCGGCCATGAAGCTGCCAGAGATCACGGAAGAGACCATCGCACTTCTTCGCAGCGGCCAGTACCAGTTCGGTCGGTTGAACTTTCCGAACGGCGACATGGTCGGTCACACCGGCGACCTACCGGCAACGATCGAGGCAATGGAGATCCTGGATGAGTGCGTCCAGCGCTTGGTCGACGTGATCGACGAACTCGACGGCGTGCTGATCTTCACCGCCGACCACGGCAACGCCGACATCATGTACACCGAGAAGGGTGGCATCCGATCACCGAAGACCTCGCACACTCTGAGTCCTGTGCCGTTCGCCATCCACGATCCGAACTACGACGGTGAGTACCACATGACCCCGCCGCCGGGGGCTGGGCTGGCCAACGTCGCAGCCACCGTCTTCCAGTTGCTCGGCTTCTCGCCACCGAGCGACTACGAACCGAGCCTCATTTCGTTCGACGATCCGAACGGCTGAAATCCGAACAGTTGACGACGTGAACCCGGCGAGTCGAACAGGACATCGGTCACACGATCAAGCGCTCCGCCTCACCACTTCCTAACGTCTCCACGATGGATACCCCTATCGCCGAGCGCGAGCGCCACAGCACCTTCGAATCGCGCCGCGACCAGGACAGCCACCGTTCCCCTATCACCGCACTCGCAGCCGGCTCGGCGCGGCGCTGGCCAATCACGCTCGGTCTCTGGATCGTCGTGATCGGTGTGGGACTCACCGCGTACTTCGGGGGACTCGCCCGTGAGGGCTTCCCCCCGGTGAACCTGCCGATCGCCCTCGTCGACGGGACCTACTTCGTCGACGATCCCGAGGCCGTCGACGCCGACGTCACCCTCCCGCTCAGCGAAGCGTTCGGCGCCATCGAAGGGGTCGCCGAAGTGCAATCCTTCGCCGTCGACAACACCTTTGCGGTTGTCGTCGAGTTCGAGGACACGTTCAGCTCACCAGAAGGAGCAGCCCTGCTCGAGGCCGAACTTGCTCGAGTGGCCCTGCCACCAGAAGCAGACATCTCGGTCCGTTCGCTCGACGCAACGAAGTTCCTCGAGGTCTACGACGTGCTCGTCTCCGTCGCCGGACCCGAGGGTACCAGCGCCGCCGAACTCGAAGCAGAAGCAGCCGCGCTGCGCGAGTTTCTCGCCGCGGATGACTCCATCGCGCAAGCGGACGTCCGCAACCTCTTGACCGAGGGCGTCGATCCAGCAACTGGTGAGACGGAGATCCGCCAGACTCGCTTCACTCGAGTCGTGCTGGAAGGCACAGACGCCTATGCCGACGCCATCGCCGTCGGCCTCATCCGCGACCCCGATGCCGGCCTCGACATCTTGACCTTCAGCGATGCTGTCCAAGACCGGATCGCGCAGAGCGATGGCGTCCTCACACCCGGATTCACTGCCGAGGTCACCGCTGACTTCGCCACCGACATTCGCTCCCAGATCAGCGGACTGACCGGCAACCTTCTCACCGGTCTCATCGCCGTCGCCATCGTCAGCCTTCTCCTCATCGGCTGGCGAGCATCGGCCATCACAGCCGCCTTCATGGCCACCGTGATGCTGGCCGCGCTCTCGGGGCTCTGGCTCTTCGGCTACTCGCTCAACACGATCACCCTGTTCGGTCTGATTCTCACGCTGGGCCTTCTCGTCGACGATGCCATCGTCATATCGGAATCAATCGACGCCAACCGAGATGAGGCGGACGACAGCCTCGGCGTCGTCCGCACGGCCATCAATCGCGTTGGTACCGCCTCGTTCGCCGGCACCTTGACCACCGTTCTCGTCTTCGGCCCGATGCTCTTCGTTGGTGGTGTGCTCGGCGAATTCATCCGGGCCATCCCGACCACCGTCATCATCACGTTGATGGTGTCGTTCTTCTTCTCGGTGATCTTCATTCCGGCGGTCGCTCGCCCATTCCTCCTTCAAGGTGAAGGGGGAACCAACCCGGTGATCAAGGCAACCAAGAGGATCGCTGTTGCAGCCGGGCGGCTGGCCGAGTATCCGTCCAGCCATGGCCTGAAAGGTGTTGGCGTCGGTTTCGGTCTCATTGCCTTTGCCTTCGGAATGATCTTTGCTTCGTTCTCGATCGCAGCGACGCTGGGCTTCAACATCTTCCCCCCGGGCAAGGATTCCAATGTCATCTCGGTGACCGCCGACTTCGACGCCGGCACCTCGATCGAAGAAGCACAAGATCTCAGCCGCACCATCGACGGCGCCGTTGTCGAGGTACTGGGCGACGACCTTGTTCGGTCGCAATACATTCGCGGCAACGAGCGAACCGTGCTCACCTTCGTCGACCTCACCCCATTCGGGGACCGGGACACCACCGCGCCCGAGTACGTCGAGCGCCTCGAGGCAGCGCTCGCCGACTTCGAGGGTGGCCGCCTCACCATCGGTCAGAACGAGAACGGCCCGCCCGTCGAGGAGTTCCCGTTCGCGGCGCAGATCGCGACCAGCGAAGCCAACGTCGCCGACGCCGAGGCGCTGGCCTTCGAAATGCAGTCGGCACTCACCGGGGCCGAACTCGACAAAGCCAGCGGCGAGGCCACGCAGATCACCGAGGTGATTGTCTCCACCGAAGGCCAGGTGTTCCGCATAGACGGCGGCCGGCAGATCGAAGTCCGAGCCTCATTCAGCAACGACGATCTCACCAACGACCTCAACGCCACCGAGGATCTCGTCAACGAACTGTTCCCTCCGGAAACGCTGGTTGCGAGCGGCCTCAACGCTGATGCGATCAGCTTCGACTTCGGCCAGGAATCCGACAACCAGGACGACCTCGGCGGCCTCATCGTCGCCCTCCAGATCGCATTGTTCCTGGTCGTCGCACTCCTCGTCGTGCAGTTCCGATCGATCGTCCAGCCGCTGCTGATCATCCTGGCCATCCCGTTCAGCCTCTTCGGCGTGTTCGGGGCTCTCAGTCTGACCGACAACCCGATCAGCTTCTTCGTGTTTGTCGGCCTCATCGCTCTCATCGGTGTGGTCGTGAACAACACGATCCTGCTGATCGATGCCGCCAACCAGGCTCGTCGAGCCGGAATGCGGCCCGGCGAGGCCATCGGTCAAGCCGTGACGCGACGGTTCCGGCCGCTCGTGGCCACCACACTGACCACCGTGGTGGGCCTCCTGCCGCTGGCGCTCAGCGATCCCTTCTGGGAGGCGCTCAGCTTCACACTCATCGGCGGCCTGATCAGCTCGACCTTCCTCGTGCTCCTGACCTTCCCGGTGTTCTACCTGGCGGTCGAGAAGGTGCGCACGCCGATCCGCAACGCGGCTCGACGCAAGCTGGGCTGGGCTGAGGTCGCTTGATCGGCTCGAAGGGCGCCACACGGCTGGCCCTTGCATCCCTGCCCGACCGGAACCGGCAAGGCTGAGCTGCCAGAATCGGCGCATTGCACATCTGACCTTCGACTACGTCTCCCACGACTTCGATGGCGAACAGGCCCTCCGTGGCCTCCATCTCGACATCGAGTCCGGCGAGTGTCTGGCGTTGATTGGCGCGTCGGGATGCGGCAAGAGCACAGCACTGCGGATCGCGTCCGGACTCCTCTTCCCCGATCACGGCCGAATGCTGTGCGACGGAGAAGACATCACCCGCACCCCTCCCAATCAGCGGCGATTCGGCATGGTCACGCAACAGAATGCGCTGACGCCAGCACGCAACGCTGCTGCTCACATCGCGCTGCCGCTGCACTTCCGTCACGAGCCGTCGGCCGACATCGATGAAAGAGTTCGGGCCGAAGCCCACCGGTTCTCGATCGAACACCTTCTGCGCCGCTACCGCAGGCAGCTTTCGGGTGGAGAGACCCAAGCGGTGCAACTGGCCCGGGCGCTCGTTGCTCGGCCGAGGGTCCTGCTGCTCGACGAACCACTGGCCAGGATCGACCTCGACCTGCGCCACAGACTCCGCTCTGACATCTCTCGGGTTCGCGCCGAGGACGGCCTGACAACGTTGCTCGTCACGGCCGATCAGGAAGATGCCCTGGCGCTGGGCGACCGGATTGCCGTGCTCGACCGAGGACAACTGCAGCAGGTCGGCTCACCGATGCAGGTCTACGACCAGCCCATCAACGTCACGGTCGCTCGCTTCCTCGGTGAACCAGCGATGAACATCTTCGAGGCTCGTGTCGCCATGGTTGACGGACAGCGGAGCTACCAGATCGGAAACTTGTCCTATCCGGCCCACCCGCCTGTCGCCGATCGATTCATGAATGATCGGGCCCTGCTCGGCGTTCGGCCCGAGGCGATCAGCATCACGTCGCGAGACCAAGGTGGAGCGACAGGTCGTCGACCCCTGCCGGGCACAGTCATTCGGTCCGAGCACCGAGGCTCGTCGACCGTCGTCGTTGCCAGAGTCGAAGGGACGCACCCGATCGAGCTGGCCTCGGTGGTGAACGGTGTCGGGCCTCGCATTGGCAACGAGGTCGGCCTGGTCATCGATCCCTCGCAATTCCACCTGTTCGATCGCTACACCGAAGCGGCCCTCCACCATCCAGTCTGAGACCCGCTCATATCCGGTTCGGAAGGGCCGATGGAGCGGACGAACGAACTCCTCAAGGAGCCGAGGGATCCGCTGTCCCTCGAGACAACGAGCCATCCATGACCGACACCCCGATCACTCCCCAACAGGCACGACCGACTGACGCGGACAACATTCGGCGTGGGGGTCTTCGCCGATTGCGGGCCGGGCTGCCACTCGAGGTCGGACCATTGGGGGCGGGCGCAAGCGGAGCTTCAGGCCACCGCGACCATCAGACCGGTCCGACCTCGCTCGCCGAGTTCAGCAGCGAGATCGAACGGACACTCATCGAGACCACCAAGGCCGAACAGACGGCGTTGCTGATCCGTGCAGACCATCGGCCGATTCCACAGGGGCCGACCAAGCATGTCCTCGGACGGTGGCAACTCAACGCGGTGCTGGAAGAGCGACTGCTCTCGCTACATCCCGACCTCATGACCATCGCTCTGAACGAACGACAGCTCGTTGTCTTCGTACCCAACCTCCGCCGCCGCGACGACGGTGAGCAACTCCTGGCCAAGGTGTTCGACGCATTGTTGGCCGATGTGGTCATCGACCAACTTCCTCATGTCTTGGAGCCTCGCGTCGGCGGTGCGCTGCTCGACGATGCCAATCCCGACGCGGCCCGGTTGTTCGAGGCGGCAGAGGTTGCATTGAGTGAGAGTGACTCAGCTCACCACCATGTCCTGTTCCATCCGCACCAGCGGGTACGGGCAGAACAGCAGTCCGACCTCGACACGGCGCTCCGAGCCACCATCGTGGAACACGGTCTTACCGTTGCCCTTCAACCGGCCGTCGATCTCGGGAGCGGCAAGATCGTCGCCATCGAGGCGTTCGCCCGCTGGGAGCGTCCGGGCCACGGAACCGTCGCGACACCGGACCTGATCCAGACAGCAACCTCGCTCGGGATCCTCAATCGAGTGGACGAGCAGATACTCCAGAAGGCGCTGTTCGATGTGTCGGACTGGGTCGACGAAGGATTGCTCGACGACGTGACGCTGTGGTTGAACATGACCACCACCGATGTTCTGGACCGGCACCTGGTCCGCACGATTCTCGACGGCGCTCAACTCAATGATCGGGTGAAGGTGGGCATCGAACTCAGCCCGAGCTCATCGCCAGACACCCAAGCGGTTCTCAGCACGCTGCGGGCATTGACCTCGAAGGGTGTTCGAGCGGCCATTGGCGATTTCGGAGTCGGATTCGCCTCGTTCTCCGAGGTTCGGCATCTCCCATTCGACTCAGTGAAGCTCGACCGGTCGCTGATGACGCAAATCGCTGCTGATCAATCGGCAGCGGACATCGTGCAGCACCTGGTCGGCATCGCCGACACGATCGGTCTCGAGGCCACAGCACAGGGCATCGAACACGACGATCAGCTGGAACTGGTTCGCTCGATGGGTTGCCCGATCGCTCAGGGGTACGTGTTCACCGAGCCCCTGCCGCCGGAAGAGTTCCGGGACTTCATCACGACCTGGGACCCCACCAAGGTCGCCGAGGACCAGACTGCTCGCTCCCAATCGTCCTGATTCCGGCCACTCACCGCCGGAATCGATTGAGGGTCCGGCACACTCGGGACCATGCCGTTGCTCCGGGCCGCCGTCGCTGAATGCATCGGAACAGCCTTTCTCCTGATGGCTGTCGTCGGGTCGGGCATCATGGCCGACCGCCTGTCCGCAGACACCGGTCTGGTGCTGTTCCAGAACGCGTTCGCCACGGCGGCCGCTCTGCTGGCGCTGATTCTCACGTTCGCCGCGGCATCCGGAGCGCACTTCAACCCAGCGGTCACGCTGGCTCAGCTGGCACTTGGGTCGATTGATGCTGCCACGGCAGGGATCTACATCGTCGCTCAGATCATTGGCGGCATCATCGGGGTGATGACCGCCAACGTGATGTTCGAACTCGACGCAGTGAACTGGTCGACCACAGACCGGTCGGCCCCGGCTCTCGTCTTCGCCGAAGTGGTCGCAACGATCGGGCTGCTCCTCGTGATCCACGGAATCGTTCGCTCGTCGAGCGCGGCCGACGCCGGGGCTGAGGCTCAGATTCGAACGTCGAGCGTCGCTCTCGCCGTCGCCGGCTACATCGGAGCGGCCTACTACTTCACGTCTTCCACCAGCTTCGCCAACCCAGCAGTCACCATCGCCCGCACGATGTCCGACACGTTCGCCGGAATCGGCCCGAGTTCAGCTCCCGCATTCATCGCCGCCCAGCTCGGGGGAACCGTGGTGGCCGTCGTGATCATCCGCTTCATTTGGCCCCAACCGTCATCTGACGAGTCCACGAGCTGATCCTGGTATGGCCTCCGCTCTGCAACACTGAGTGGATGACCACGCCACACGGGGAGACCCCGTGGATCGAGACCGTTCCCGACAACCAGTGGACAGACAAGTTGGCCGCGCTCCACTCTCGGGTCGTCGATCAATCGAGCGGCCGAGTCGATCACATCATGGCCATCCACTCGTTGAACCCCGCTGGGCTGGCAGCTCATGACGGGCTCTACCGGTCGGCCATGGCGGGAACCGGCACGCTTCGCAAGGTGGAGCGCGAGCTGATCGCGCTGGTGGTCAGTCTCGAGAACGACTGCCACTATTGAGTGACCCATCACCGGCGCGGTCTGCGTCGACTCCTCAAGGATGACGACCTGTTGGCGGCCGTCGAGGCGGATTGGCAGTCGGCTCCTCTGTCAGCCAAGCGGCGGGCAATGCTCGTCTACGCCATCAAATTGACCCTGACTCCGGGGGAGATGGTCGCCGACGACGTCGCGTCCCTGCGGCATGAGGGCTTCAGCGATCGAGATGTCCTCGACATCGTCGAGGTCACGGCCTACTACGCGTACGTCAACCGCATCGCCGATGGCCTCGGCGTCCCGACCGAACCTTGGGCCGACGACTGACCGACCGGGGGCTGACAGCATCGAAACTGAGGGTCACAAACCCCGGGCTTGGTGGTGCGAGTGTGAGCGCAGCGAGCAACTCGGGGAACGCCAAAGGCCCGCCAGGGCCGACGCGTTCACCCCATGACGGTCATGGAGCTGGTGGTGTCGATCGTTCGGCGGCGAGAGAACGTTGCCATGTCGATCGGCAGGTCGGTGAACCGGCCTGTCACCTGCAACGGCTCAACATCATGGTCGAGCCCCGCTTCGACCGCCTCGATCAGTTCGGCAACACAATGCGCGGCGCTCGCCGCATTCTTGAACTGATTGCCGCTTGTCCCGATCGCCACGTAGAAGCCGTCGAGGTTGGTGCGGTCATAGATCGGGATCCAATCGTCGGCCACGTCGTAACAAGACACCACACCGCGCTTTGTGTGCGGCACACCGAGGTCTCTGATCCGGCGCGATGCGCGCAGCACGAGAAGCTGAAACTCGTCTTCGTCGAGCGAATCGCCGACCGCGTCTGGATCATCGACCCAGGTCAGCTCGTCGCACTCTGGTTCGGCACTGCCGATCAGCACGTTGTTCCCGCGTTCCGGCCGGAAGTAGACGCCGATGTCGAGGTCGCCGATCATCACGCCATCGGCCTCGAAGTCGACCCCCTTCGGCGCCGGGACAACAAAGACCTCGCGCTTCATCGGTCGGGTCGAGATGTTCATGTCGTCGAGCACGCCGGCCATCTCGTTGATCACCGGCGAATGGGGCCCGGCAACATTGACAACGATCGGGGCTCGGAGCTCGGTCCCATCGGCCAACACAACGCCGGCCACTCGCACGCCGTCGCCCGAGACGTCGTCAGCCGGTGAGCGAAGGACACCGGTGACTTCGCGGTTGAACAAGAACGTCGCACCCTTGGCTTTCGCCGCATCAGCCAGATTCTGTGCCGCCAGCTGCGGGTCGGAGATATAGCCCCCGAGAGGCATCACCAGCACCTCCTCGACTTTCGAGTCAGGCTCGCCCCAGAACGGAGCATCCAGATCGTCGAGAGGGGCAGGCGGGCCGAAACGATGCAGATCGATGACCGGGAACCGCGCTTCGGCTTCTTCGGCGCTCATCGTCTCGTGGTCGATCCCGAGCTTGATCATCAGCGAGACAACGAGATCGAAGTGAGCCCCGTCCTCGAGCTTCGGCATGAGTTTGGTGTGGCGAACCAGCTCGATCAGAGGGCCGGGATCATCGAGCTCGAGGTACTCGGCCCAGCGGTTCCAGTACTGCAGTCCCTCATAGGCCAACGCCATCCCGGCCTCGGTCGAGTAGTTGAGACGAACAACCGCACTGGATGCACTCGTTGACCCGTACCCGGCAGCAGGCAGCTTGTCGACGGTGATGGTTCGCAGGCCTCGGCGCGACAACTCGAAGGCGATCCCGCTGCCAATGACACCAGCACCGATGATGATGGCGTCGTACGTCTCGTGGCCCATTTCCTCCATCCCGTCCCTGTCAGTGGCCGAGATAGGCAGAGCGCAGCGCTTCGTTCTGCATCAGCGCCTCAGCGGTGTCGTCGAGGACCACCTTGCCGGTCTGCAGCACCCAGCCCCGATCGGCGATCGACAGCGCCATGTTGGCGTTCTGCTCCACCATGAAGATGGCAACGCCCTCGGAATGAATCTGCTGGATCAGCTCGAAATTGGTCTGCACCAACGCCGGGGCAAGACCCATCGAGGGCTCATCCATGAGGAGCACGCGGGGCCGAGACATCAGTGCGCGACCCATGGCAACCATCTGCTGCTCGCCGCCCGACAACGTGCCCGACTTCTGGCTGAGGCGCTCCTTCACCCGCGGGAACATCGTGTAGATCCGCTCGAGATCCTCGTTGATGCCGGCACGATCGTTGCGCAGGTACGCCCCGAGCTCCAGGTTCTCCTTCACCGACAGCCGTTTGAAGAGCCGCCGGTTCTCGGGAACCATCGTGACGCCACGCTCCACCCGATAGCTGGTTGGCTTGTCGTTCACGACCTCACCATCGAGGACCACCTCGCCGGTCGTCGGCGTGACCATCCCGAGCAGCGTCTTGAGAGTGGTTGACTTGCCGGACGCATTGCCGCCGAGCAGACACACCAACTCGCCCGGGTAAATGGCCAGGTTGACGTCCTTCAGAATATGGACGGCCCCGTAGTGGGTGTTGATGTCGCGGAACTCGAGCAACGGCGTGTCGGTGCGACCCCAGCCCCTCGCCTCATCGACGGCATTCTCTTCGCCCGGTGTGTTTTTCGTTCCGCTCATCGCGTGATTCCTTCAACCGGACGACCGAGGTACGCCTCGATCACCTGCGGATCAGTGGACACTTCCTCGTACGAACCCTGAGCGATGGGCTCGCCGTGGTCGAGCACGACCACGCGGTCGGAAACGTCGCGGACAACACCCATGTCGTGTTCGATCATCACGATGGTGAACCCCCACTCGCTGCGGAGTCGACCGATCAGGCCCGTGAGCTCCTCGGATTCCTTGGGATTCATACCGGCGACGGGCTCATCGAGCAGCAGAAGCCGGGGCCGCGTGGCCATGGCCCTGGCGATCTCGAGGCGGCGCCGGTTGGCGTAAGACAGGACCGATGCCGGCTGATCGAGGCGGTAACCAACGAGGCGAGAACCGAAGAAGCTGAGCACACCGATCCCGTGCTCACGAATGGAGGCTTCCTCTTCTTTGAAGGCCTTGGTCTGGAACAGAGCGCCGAACGCTCCCTGTTTGGTTCGGCAGTGCTGAGCCACCATCACGTTCTCGAGGATGGTCATGTTGGCGAAGAGACGGACGTTCTGAAACGTGCGGCCGATGCCCAGCGCCGTCACCTGGTTCGGGTCGAGCCCGACAATCGACTGGCCTTCGTAGCGGATGTGGCCGGCCGAGGGCTGCACCATGCCGCTGATCAGGTTGAAGAATGTGGTCTTCCCGGCGCCGTTCGGGCCGATGACCGAAACGATCTCTCCCTCATCGACGTGGAAGTTGAGGTTCTTCAGAGCGTCGAGGCCGCCGAAGGTGACGCTCAGGTCTTCGATCTCGAGCAGCCGATCCGTCATGCCGGTGCCACCGTTCCAGTGGTCGGGCCGTCAATCGCAGGTGCTTCGCCGAGCTCCTCGTCGGGGTGGGCGTCATCGACGGCACCCTTGAGCCAGGCATCCTGGAGGAACTCCTCTTGATGAAGCTCTCGGGTGCGGCGGGCGTTTGGAATCAGACCCTCCGGCCGCTTCAGCATCATCACGATGAGCAGGGCGCCATAGATCAAGAGCTTGTACTGGGAGAACTCCTGGAGCAGACCGGGCTGCTTCGGGCCGCCGAGCACGCCGATCAAGACGAAGGCTCCTGCGATGACGCCGAAGATGTTGCCCATGCCGCCGACGATCACGACAACGAGGATGATGATCGAGACGAGAATGAGGAAGCTGGTCGGGAAGACCGAGCCGACCTTGGCCGCGAAGATGGCCCCCGCGAACGAGGCGAGCACGGCACCGACGACGAACGCCATCAGTTTGACGTTCACGGTGTTGATACCCATCGCTTCAGCGACACTCTCGTCTTCTCGGATCGCCATCCATGCTCGGCCGAGCCGGCTGCGCTCCAATCGCCACGAGACGTAGATGGCGAGCACACAAAACACCAGCACCAGGTAGAAAACGGATCGGGGGTCGGTGCCCTTCACCTCGAACGGCCCGAACCCCGCAGCCGGGATGTTGGTGATGCCCTGCGCACCACCGAAGAAGCCAGACAGCCAGTCCGACAACAACAGCAACCGGATGATCTCACCGAAGCCAAGGGTGACGATCGCGAGGTAGTCGCCACGCATTCGGATGACAGGAGCACCGATCAACAGGCCGGCCAGGATCGCCATGAAGACAGTGACGATCAAGGCAACGATCCACGGATACTCGGGAGCCCAACCTGGTGAGTTGGGAGACGTGAGCACCGCCGTCGTGTAGCCACCAACGGCGAAAAACGCGACATAGCCGAGGTCGAGGATGCCGGCCAGGCCGACCACGATGTTCAGGCCCAGCGCCAGCAGCAGGAAGATGCCGATGTTGGCCAACAGCTCGTTGGTGATCTTGCCGGCAAAGATCGGGAAGATGATGAGGAAGGCCCCCAAGAGCCCCCCGAGAATGAGGTTCGCTCGCTTGAGATCAGCTCCCTCGAGTGAGTCGTGACGAGCGCGGGCCGCTTTGACCCGACCTTCACCGACAAAGGAGAGGACGGCGGCGGCCGCCCCAAGAACGATCGTGCTGACAACGGTGAGACCGCCACGTGGGGCATAGAGAAAGTCGGTGATGGCATCGAGGCCGATCTCGCCGAAGAAGTCATCAACGATCGGCTGGAAGACGGCGAAAGACAGAAGGGTGATGATCACCATGCGAATCACGCGAACAACGGCCCCAGGCATGAGATGGAACGAAGCTCCGAGCGCACCAAGCGCTGCACCGATGATCAGCCAGGCGATGATGCCGAAGGCGTTGCCCTGATCGAAGTCGAGTTGCGCGAGAAGCTGTGGGCCCCAATTGACGAGCGGATCGCGCAGATCGAAGTTGGCCATGAGGATCACCAGCAGCGAGAGCCCGAGACCGCTGATGAGGCCGGCGGCGGCTCCAGCGACCAGGTCGCGGGCGCCTTTTGCCGAGGTCGCCATGCCCTCGAGGACGGTCTCGCTGGAAACGAAGTAGCCGATCAGGATCGGGACCCAGATGACGACGATGTAGCCGAGACTGAGGTAGCCCTCGATGATGGCTCGAGAGTCGAGGCCGACGATCATGCCGGACAAAGCAATGAACGTCATGCCGATCGCGCCGTACAGGCCGTAGATGACCGTCTTTCGAATGTCGATATCGAACGCGCCCTTCGTGCTCATCTGAGGCAGCGCGGTGTCGGGAACAGCTGTTGCGGTCATGCCCGGTCCTCCGAGGAGAGACGCTCACCGAACAGGCCGGTGGGTTTGATGAGCAGAACGAGAATGAGTGCGATAAAGGCAACGGCGTCTCGCAACTGGGAAACGCCGGGCACGCCAAGCGGTTCGAGGATCATCAGCGGACCGACGGCCTCGACCGTCCCGAGAGAGATACCGCCGGCCATCGCACCACCCAGGTTGCCGATACCTCCGAGAACGGCTGCGGTGAAGGCCTTGATCCCAGGGAGGAAGCCCATGGTGGCGATGACGCTGCGGAACAGGAGGCCCCACAAGATTCCGGCAACACCGGCCATGGCTCCACCGACGGCGAACGTGGTGACGATGGTCCGGTTGACGTTGATGCCCATCAACTCGGCGATCTCTTTGTCCTCGGCAACCGCTCGCATGGCCTTGCCGGTCTTTGTCCGCTCGACGAAGTACCAGAGGCCGGCCATCGAGACGGCGGCGACGACGAGCACGAGGATCTTGGTGCCTTCGATCTCGAAGGTGAGGAAGGAGCGCTTCTCGGACAACCACTCAGGGAGCCGGGGGTAACTCTTGGCTCCTGGCCCGAACAGCACGATCGCTGCGTTCTGGATGAAGAACGACACGCCGATCGAGGTGATGAGTGGAATCAGCCTGGGTGACTCACGCAACGGTCGGTAGGCGACGCGTTCCATGATCACTGCCGCCGCGGTCGACACCAAGATGGCGACGAACACAACGACGAAGAAGGAGAGGACGAAATTCTCCTCCCACGCGCCGGCCTCGAAGAGCTTGCTTGATGTGATGTAGCCCGAGAACGCGCCGAGCATGAACACCTCACCATGGGCGAAGTTGATGAACCCGAGCACGCCGTAGACCATCGAGTAGCCGAGCGCGATCAGGCCGTACATCGCCCCTTGCGAGACCCCTGTCACGATCAAGCCTTTGACCTGCGCTGCAGTCAGCCCGGTCGCGTCGGGGTTCGCCCACTGGGCGAACGCATTCTGAGGATCGATCTGCTGCGCAACGAACGCAGTGAACCCAACGGCGATCACGCTGAGCAATGCCACACGAAGGGCTGTCAGGAACCGATCGATGGTTGTCTTGCCCTGAGCCGATTTCGAACGGGCGGCTGTTGTCATGCAGAGGTCTCCTGGGGCGGGTGGCGCCCGTCACAGGGCCCGGCAGATCATGGCAGATACACGACGGCCCTGCCCGAATCGGGGCAGGGCCGTTGATGTTCAAATACTGATCAACGAAGCAAGCGGACTCGCCTCATTGACACGGAGGGATGAATCAGCGAGCGAACTCGAAGACGACGTTCAGCTTGGAGGCCTCGGGGTCGTCAGGCGAGAGGGCCTGGATAATGCTGATCGCCTGCGAACCACAGTCGCCGAAGTCGTCGCAGCTGAGGGACCCGATGATGCCCGAGTAGCCGCTCAGGCCGTTGAGGGTATCGCGAACACCCTGGCGATCAATCACCAGGTTGCCGTCACCGTCAACCGTGCTCGCCGCGGCAATAGCGTCGAGCAGCATGGCCGTTGCGTCGTAGCTATGGCCCCAGAACGGAGCCGTTGGGGCTTCGCCATAGGCGGCGTTGTAGGCGTCGAGGACCTCGTCTGCCGTCTTGCCCGTGCTGACGTTTGTGTTGTCACCAAAGCGGGTGTCCGGTCCGGACATGTACATGCCCTCGCTCTGAGCCAGCTCGAGGAAGCCGTCGACCAGCATGCCGTCAGCGGCAAGCAGGGTGGTGTCTTCGAGGCCGGAAACGCCCGGTGCCTGATCGGCGATGAAGTCACCGGCAGGCTGGAAGACCGGGAAGAACAGGGCCTGCGGGCTTGCCGCAGCAACCTCGGTGAGGACCGGAACCATGTCGGTGTCTTCCTTGTTCACACCAGTGAAGCCGGTGATTTCGCCGCCGAGGGCGGTGAAGGCATCAGCAAACGCCTGGGAAAGACCCTGGGTGTAAGCATCGCCGTCGTGGATGGCTGCTGCAGTGGTGAGACCGAGATCGTTGAACACGAAGTCGGCAACGGCCGCACCCTGGAACAGGTCGTTGTGAGCGGTGCGGTAGTAGCCGACGTTGTAGTTCTCGCCGGCGTTGCCCTGCAGGTCAGATGAAAGCAACGGCGAAGTGTTCGACGGCGAGATCATGACCAACCCGGCCTCGGAGATGAGCGGACCAGAAGCGGTTGCCGCACTTGAACACGTGGTGCCGATGACACCAACAACCTGCTCATCAGCGACGATGGTCTGGGCTGCTGCCTGGCCACCGTCTGGGGAACAGAGATCGTCGAGACCGGTGCCGAGGGTGATATCGAAGCCTTCGATCTGGCCGTAGTCGGCAACGGCGAGCTCGGCGGCTCGCTGGTTCGGAACACCAAGGAAGGCGGCATCGCCGGTGATGGCATTCAGCGAGCGGATCTGGATGAGTTCGCCGGCGGGAACGACGACGGTGCCGAGGGCTCCCTCTTCGGTCTCTTCTTCCATCGCTTCTTCGGTGGTCTCGGTGGTCTCTTCGTCCGAACCTTCGGTGGTCTCGGTGGTCTCTTCGCTGGACTCTTCGCTGGACTCATCGTCACTACCGCATGCGGCAGCGATCAGTGCGAACGCGAACAGCAGCGCAAGGAGCGGCCGCAGTCTCTTCGAAATCAACATACACATTCCCCTTTTGTCAGGCCGCAAGGAGCGACCGGAGCGCTTCCAGAGGGATCCTGGGAGCAGCCGGAGAGGTTAGCCGCCCTTTGTTGCCGATGGGGAGGTGCCCGTGACGATGTTCACATAGCCGACGCGCGAGCGAAACATGAGCTGAGGGGCCGTTCTCACGTTCCGACGTCTCATGGAGCGGCCTGACGTGTCACGATTCGTTCCTGATGGAGGACCGGGAGCACCAAGAAGAAATTGTCGCCCAACGGCGGCCAATCTTGGGAATCACGCTTTCTGCACTCGCGGTGGTCGGGCTCGCCTACCTGTTCATGACCGGAGGTCAGCCGGCCGAAGAGGCGGGTTCGTCGACCACGGAGCTGCCGTCGACGGTCGCACCAACAAGCATCGCTGCGAATGCAGCAACGACGGTGGAGCCGAACAGCTCCCAATCATCAACGAGCCGCCCCATAGGTCCGTTGACCACGCCAAGCATCGACGGCGTCCTGGCTGGCGGGGCCGAGTTCGTCGTCTACGAGCGAATGCCCGGCGTGCTGTGTGCCCTGATCGACGACAACGCCGGTGATGCCTCAGCGACAGAGAACACGACGACGGAGAACAGCGAGATCTGCCATCTCGAACTGCTGACGGCATCCGGGGCCGCCGTGATCGACACTCGACTCGCCTTCGGCTACCTCTCGCCCGGGGGATCCTCTGCGTCACTGCGCTACCGAACGAGCGGCGTCAGCAACGACGGCATCCGGATCGAGCCCAACGCCCGGTTCTTCGCCCTCCCGATCACCGGCAACGATCCATACCGTCTGCAATACCGAACTGCGAGCTTCGACATCGCCAACGAGGTCCCACTGGTGAAGTTGCGGGGCGGTCCTGCGCAGTCGCAAGCGGACGCGGCAACACAGGGCATCCCCGCAGCCGTTGCCGAACTCTCGTTCAACCGGCGGGTGCAGGTGATGGACGAGTGGACGCGATTCGCTGAAGGGCCCTACGCGTTGTACCTCATCGGTCAGCAAGTGATGACGCTCGACCAGATCGCGGTCGACCGAGGGGAGATCCTCTTCCCAATCGTGATCGCACGGATCGAGCGGCCCAAGACGTCGGACACAGACCTGATGAACACAGACCTGACGACGTCAGCCGCCACGGTTCGGGTGTTCCCCCAACCTGCGATCGGCGCCGAGCCCACGATCGCGGCAGACACCGACCAGCTGGGCTGGCAGATCGGTCCCGAGCTTCCACCCATCGACCCCTACGCCATCGCCAGCATCGGTGGACGTATTCAGATCGATGGCAGCGGCTCAGAAGGGGGCCCGATCCTGCTGGACCCGCTGACACTCCTGCCCGCCGCCACTTGAACGCTCAGGCCTTGTCGGCCTGCGCTTCGAGGAAGCGCTCGGCATCGATGGCCGCCATGCAGCCCGACCCGGCCGACGTGATTGCCTGCCGGTAGTAGTCGTCCTGCACGTCGCCGCTGGCAAAAACACCCTCGACGTTCGTCAGTGTCGTACCGGGCTGGCACACGAGATAGCCGTTGTCTTTCATGTCGAGCTGGCCCTTGAACAGGTCGGTGTTCGGTCGGTGCCCGATCGCAACGAACAGGCCACTGACCTTCATCTCGGACTCTTCGCCCGTCACGGTGTTGACCAGCGAGATGTGGTCGAGCGTGGTGTCGCCGTGTGCCTCGGTGACGGTGTGATTCCACAGGAACTCGATCTTCGGGTTGGCCCTGGCTCGATCCTGCATGATCTGCGACGCTCGCAGCTCGTCGCGGCGGTGGATGAGCGTGACCTTCGAAGCGAATTTCGTGAGGAAGCTGGCTTCCTCGAGCGCCGAGTCGCCACCGCCGACGACAGCGATCTCATGGTCACGGAAGAAGAAGCCGTCGCATGTGGCGCACGTGCTGACGCCATGGCCGATGAGCCGGGTCTCGCCAGGCACGTCGAGCATGAGCGACTGGGCTCCTGTTGAAACGATCACGGAGTCGGCGGTGTACGTGGGCTCCGCGGCAGCGGGATCGCCGACCCACAGCTTGAACGGCCGTTCGCTGAAGTCGACCTTCGAGACCTTGGCCGTGATGATCTCTGACCCGAAGCGGGCGGCCTGCGATCGCATGTTCATCATGAGCTCGGGGCCCATGATTCCTTCGGGGAAGCCAGGGAAATTCTCGACATCGGTCGTGAGCATCAGCTGGCCGCCAGGCTGATCACTCGTCGAGCTTGGCTCGCCCTCGATCACCAGGGGCTCGAGGTTGGCACGAGCGCTGTAGACGGCGGCGGTCAACCCGGCTGGGCCGGAACCGATGATGATGACTTCGCGATGATTGCTGTCAGACATGCTCACTCCTCGGGAGGCCGCTGGTCGGCCGCGCTCGAACGTACCAAGTGACGAACACCACGAGCGCATGCCTTCTTCCCGAGAGTCAGTGTTCTTGGACGGCGGGCTACCGCCGAGTCCTGCCGCTCAGGCATCGACCCAGACCGGATCCGGAGTGATCCCCGGTTCCGGAGCGGTACCGGCATCGTCGAAGTCGGTTCCACCAACCGTCATGCCAGCCGTGACGGTCATCTCGCCCTGACATTCGATCTGGCACGCGAGGCGCCCTTGACCGGCGAGCTCACGAGCGTCGAGCAGTTCCTTCTCGGCCTCAGTCATCGTGGCCGGCTCACCAGCCTCGAACGTGACGCGGCACGTGGTGCACTTGGCCCAACCGCCGCAGCGATGCAGAACGTCGATGCCGTTTGCCTCGAGGGCCAGCACCAGCCGGGTGCCGTCGGCAACATCGAACGTTGATCCGTCGGAGGTGATCTGAGCCATGGCGTGGTTGTAGCCCAGCTCTGACGAAAGGGAAGAGCTCTGCTCGGACCACCTTCAGATCGTCTCTTTCCCAACTCTGGCGATCACAAACGCCTGGGGGGTCGGCTCGTGGTCGAGCTCTGATTGGCGTTGCGCCACGAATCGCACGTCGAATCCCTCCGCAGTCATCGATGCTGCGACGTCGTCGAGTGCGTGTCGATGATTCACCAGCGTGAGGCCGGTTCCGTACACGTCGGATCGCTCGACCCGTTCGTTGTCGCCGAACTGGAAGGCAACGAGCAGCTGGCCCCCTGACTTGAGGGCACGCCGCAGCTCCGCCCACACCGGCGGCAAGCCCTCCAGAGGTGTGTGGATGATCGAGTACCAGCACACCACGGCGGCGGCTTCACTGTCGTTGACCGGAAGCGCCGTGAGCGAACCTTCCTCGAAGCGAAGCCCAGGGTGCGCAGCCCGCGCAACGGTGAGCATCCCGGGAGCGACGTCGAACCCGATGGTCTCGAGCCCTCGATCGGCGAGGAACGCCGCCGCTCGACCCGGGCCGCAACCCACGTCGAGCACCGCTCCCCCACCCGACTGGACGACCATCTCGGCAAACGCCTGGAGCAGTGCTCGGTCCAAGGGAGCCTCGATCGTGGCTGAGATCTCGGTTCCGATGACTTCGGCATACCGCTCTGCGGTCTGGCTGTAGACCTCGCTGGTACCGGCGAGGTCGTCGGGGTGCATCAGCCCTTCTTGGAGCGAGAAGACTTGTTCTTCGGGCGAGGCTTACCCGATCGTTTGCTCTTCTCCTGCGACTTCGCTTGAGCCTTGCCCCCCGAACGGCTGCCTTTGCCGGCCGGCTTGGGGCCCCGGGGAGCGGACGGGGCACGGCGAGACGGGCCATCGTCTTCACCGAGTGGATCGGCGAACCGCTCGCCTTCTGACTGACCTGGCGCTGCCTGCTGGGCAGCGCCCTTGACGCGTTGGGTGGGGCCCGTTCCCCTGCGGGGCCGATGGTCTGCGCCACTCGGGCCCGCAGTACTCGAACGCCATTCGGCCTCATCGGCCGACCGAGCCGGCCTGGCAAGGTCAGGGGCCGGCTTGGCAGCGTCACGGGCCGGCTTGGCCTGGTGAACTGGCTTGCTCTCACGGACTGGTTTGCTGTCACGTTGTTGCTTTGGCTCGCGGACCGGTTTGCCGTCACGCTTGGATCGCAGTTCGATCTTGACGTGATCGGCCCGGTTGCTGAGCTCCGGGCAGTCCTCGAGGTGGCCCTCTGGCAGCCCGACATCGCGCATCATCTTCTTTGCCGCCCGCTCTTGGTCACGGTTGACGAACGACACGACAACGCCCTGCTCGCCGGCCCGGGCCGTCCGACCCGAGCGGTGGACGTAGTCCTTGCTGTCGGTCGGCGGATCGAAATGGATCACGCACTGAACCCCGTCGACGTGGATGCCCCGAGCAGCAACATCAGTGGCCACCAACGCCTGCACTTTTCTGCTGGTGAATGCGTAGAGGGCAGCGTCACGCTGGCTTTGTGAGCGACCGCCGTGAATCCATCCGGCCTTGATCCCGGCTTCCTTCAGCTGCCGAGCCACTCGGTCGACGCCGTGACGGGTCCGACAGAAGACAATCGTCGGGCCGGTGTCATCGATGAGGTCGGCGGCCAATGCCAGTTTCTGCTGCGCAGCGGTCTTGAAGAATCGATGCGTGACCACGGTGAGGTCTGGCTCGACCTCACCGACCTGATGAGTGACCGGATCATTCTGGTAGTGATCGATGAGGACTTTGACGTCGTCGTCGAGCGTTGCCGAGAACAGGACGGTCTGGCGGTTGGGCGACGTCAGATCGAGCAACTCGCGAACCTGAGGAAGGAAGCCCATGTCGGCCATGCGGTCGGCTTCGTCAACAACGACACGATCGACATCGGTCAACTGGAGCTCGCCCTGTTCAAGCAGGTCGATCAGGCGTCCCGGACAGGCAACAAGCACATCAGCGCCGTTGCGCAAGCCGTTGATCTGGTCACGGAAGCCCACACCGCCATAGATCGACAGAAGGTGAAGACCACGGACCTGGGCCAACGGCGCCAGCTCCCGGCGAATCTGTTCGGCGAGTTCTCGCGTTGGCGACAGGATCAGCCCACGAGGACGCCTCGGCTTCGCTGACTCGAGCCGGAGCAGTAGCGGAATACCGAATGCGAGGGTCTTGCCCGACCCCGTCGGTGCTCGACCGAGAACGTCTCGCCCGGCGAGAGCATCGGGGATGGTTGCGATCTGGATGTCGAACGGATCGGTGATGCCGTTGCGGTCGAGCCGCTCGACGAGATCAGCGGGTACGCCGAGATCGGCAAAGCTGGAATTCATGGAGGTCCTGTCGGTGATGTGTCGGCCCAAGCCCCCGAAATGGGCACGAGCAAGCAGACAACCCTAACGGCGCTGGCTCAGGCCTTGCCGTGTATCCGCATCGGGGGCACCGACTTCGGCGGGTTCCGCCGCGGAGGAAGCGCCGTCAGCAACCTCGCCGTCTCCTCGGCGATGGCGGTGACGGCGGCCTCGAAGACGTCACGGGTCGCGTCAGTCGGCTGGCGAATGCCGCTGACCTTCCGAACGTATTGACGGGCCGAGGCTTCGATCTCGTCCGGCGTCGCCGCCGGCTCGAGACCACGCAGGATCGTGATGTTGCGGCACATGGCCCAAGTCTTCCACGGCTCCCGAGCCAGTGAGAATCAAACGTTCGTCATGACCTGGCGGGCTGGTCGTGCCAAACCCAGCCATCGCGGTGCATCTCGAGGCGGTTGCGGCCACCGTGCAGATCGCCGTCCACGGCCTCATCGCAATCAACCACTTCGTCGCCTTCCCAGGCCAGCGTCACGGGATCCCTGGCAATGGGTCGGGTGTGGAAACGCCGCGGCGTTCGAGCAGCGGCCCAAGCGATCGCATCATCGGCCGACTCGTGCTGCCCGAGCTCGGTCAGGGTGATCCACGTTGGTGGGACGATTTCGATCTCGCCCTCAGCGTGACGTTCCAGCGCTGACGCCGGCGTCGTCCAGGCGTGCTCGGTGATCTCGCCGTCATCGATCACGACTGCACCCTCGGGGGCGCGAGCG